>JBDTQZ010000134.1:0-5783 GCA_039931935.1 Burkholderiaceae bacterium
AGCGGCGACCGCGTCGCGGGTCGAGGCGAGGCACCGCTCGAGCAAGTCAGGCGTGCCACACTCGGGAATCAGGATGGCGAGTCCGGGGTCGGTCGAAGCCTCCGGCAGCCGCGGACGCACGGGCCGAACTCGAGCCGATGCGCGCGCGCCGACGTCGACGGCCTTGAGCGCCAAGGCGAGCGGCGCGGATTGCCAGCTCATCGCCGTATGCCCACCGCCATCAGTGCGAATCCGAGTTCGCGGGTGCGTGCTGGGAGCGCTCGGGCCGTGTTCTTTTCTGCAACGTTCAGTCACCCGGCATCACGTTTGCGATCTGGGGTCCGTGGGGCAACATGGGCGTGTGACCTAGCCTGTGCGCATGCAGACGATCGTAACGCCGACGTTGACACTTGAGCCGCTGCTTGCAAACCATGCGGAAGCGATGTTTGAGGTGCTTAGCGATCAGGCGATCTATCAGTATCTTGACTATTCGCCTCCCGCGTCCGCCGAGCACCTGCGCACCGTGTATGCGCGACTGGAAGAGCGCCGGTCACCCGACGGAAGCGAGGCGTGGCTGAATTGGGTGATTCGTCCGCGCGATCAGCCCTTGGCAGGCTATGTCCAGGCGACGGTCGGCTCGGATCGAGCCTATGTCGCATACGTCCTTGGCAGTAGATATTGGGGCCGCGGCTACGCGCAGCGTGCGATGCAGGCGATGCTCGAGCATCTCGACTCCACCTACCACGTTGACCGATACTTGGCGACAGTTGAAGTCGAGAATCAGCGTTCCATTCGCCTACTCGAACGGCTTGGCTTTCAACTGATGGCCTCGCAGGATCTTCACAATCATCAGCTGTCGACGACCGAGCGCGTGTTCGTTCGGTCTTCGACCGCTAAGGAAAGAGACGATGCAGACGATCGACTCGCTTGAAAGTCAACTGAGTTCGCTGTTGCCCGGGCTGATGGGCATTCACCTGAGCGAAGCAGTCAAGGATCGAGTAGTCGCCACGATGATGGTTCGCGCCGACCTGTGCACTACGGGCGGAGTTCTTCACGGCGGCGCGATGATGGCCTTCGCTGACACACTCGGCGCAGTCGGCACTTTTCAGAATCTTCCGAAGGGTGCACGCACCACGACCATCGATTCGAACACGAAATTCATAGGTAGCGCTCCGTTAGGCACGACCGTGGTCGGCGAGTGCATTCCCTTTCATCGTGGCCGCACGACGATGGTTTGGCAAACGCTTATCAAGTCGGAGCGTGGAAAGCTCTGCGCGGTCGTGACGCAGACGCAACTGGTTCTTCTCCCCGAGGAAGATGCCGACTGATGGAAATTCGGGAGCTCGTCCCGGACGATGCGAAGGTGTTTCAAGCGCTTCGTCTTGCGGCGCTACGCGAGTGTCCGTCGGCCTTTGCGTCGAGTTATGAGGAGGAGCATGAGATGCCGATCGCCATCGTGGCTGAGCGCCTGGTCGCGAAAGCGGACCGCTGTGTGCTGGGCGCGTGGCTCGGGTCCGATCTCGTTGGTATGCTGGGGCTGCAGCGCGAAGAGAGTCGAAAACTGGCGCACAAGGTGTTCATCTGGGGCATGTACGTTGCACCCGGCGCGCGCAGGCGTGGGGTGGGGCGCCAGCTTGTCGACCACGCCTTGCTGCGTACGGGCCTAATGAATGGAGTGCGTCAGATCAATCTAGGAGTCAACGCGGCTAATGCCGACGCCATCAAACTCTACGAAGCGGCCGGGTTCACCGCGTTCGGTGTCGAGCGCGGCTTTATGCTTCTCGACGGACAGCTGCATGATGAACTGCACATGGTGCGTAACATCGAAACAAGGAATCGATGACCCGGAGCCAGCGAATTCACTTTGTACTGTTGATGCTTCTGAACACCTTCGGTAGCGGCCCTGCCGCCGCGCAGTTAACGCAGCAGGATGTCGCGCGGCTGCCGGTCTCGCCTGCTGATCACCGCATCGCGTATGGCGCTGACCCTTTGCAGTTCGGAGACTTGCGTTTACCGAAGGGCGACGGACCGCATCCGCTCGCGATCGTCATTCACGGAGGTTGTTGGCTGGCCGCTTTCGCTGACCTGCAATTGATGGCCCCACTTTCCGACGCCCTGACGCGTGCGGGCATCGCAACCTGGAATATTGAATTTCGCAGCGTCGATAGCTCGGGTGGGGGCTGGCCCAACACATTGCTTGATGTCGCGAGCGCAGTTGACTACACGCGAGAGATTGCGACCAGATATCCGCTCGATCTGAAGCGAGTGATCATCCTCGGCCACTCGGCCGGAGGTCACCTGGCGCAATGGGCAGCGGCGCGGCATCGTCTGTCGGAGGACAGTCCGCTATTCCGAAGGAATCCATTGTCTGTTCGCGCCACAGTGGGACTTGCCGGCATCAATGACCTGCAGTGCTACCTGCAAGAATCTGCAGGATGCGGCAAATCGATCCCACGACTGCTTGGTGGGTCACCGAATGAAGTGCCCGACAGGTACCGTGCCGCTTCTCCGGTTGAGATGCTTCCTCTAGGAATCAAGCAAGCGCTGATCATCGGAGCGCAGGACACCATCGTGCGCCCTCAGCACAATCGCACGTATGCCGAGGCTGCTCAGAAGAGCGGCGATGACGTTCGCCTGATCGTGCTGGACAACGCCACGCACTTCGACGTTATTGCGCCGAATTGGGTGGGTTGGCCGACCATCGAAGCCACTGTATTTTCGATGGTGGATAGACTTCAGAAGTAGAGCACCGGGAAAAACTTGCATGACAGCGCCTCAAGCCAGCATCGCCGACAAGCGACGCGTGTTTCAGCAGTTGCACCAAAGCGGATGTTTCGTCATTCCAAATCCATGGGACGTCGGCAGTGCCCTCTTTCTGCAGGGCCTCGGCTTTAAGGCGCTCGCCACCACCAGTTCCGGCTTCGCATGGTCACGCGGCCGGCCCGACAACGGAATTTCGCGCGAAATGGCGCTCGCCCATCTGCAAGAGATGGTGGCGGCTACCGATGTGCCGATCAATGCGGACTTTGAAAGTGGGTTTGCGGTCGATGCAGCCGGTGTTGCGGAGAGCGTTCGGCTCGCCGTGGAAACCGGCGTAGCGGGTCTGTCGATCGAGGATTCGACTGGCGATCCGGCTCATCCGCTGTTCGACCTCAACGTTGCTGTCGAAAGAATGCGGGCGGCGCGGACAGCGATCGACAAATCGGGTGGTGATACGTTGCTGGTCGGACGCGCGGAATGTTTCTTCGTAGGTCGCCCCGACATTGACGAAGCCATTGCAAGGCTCAGGGCCTACGCTGAGGCGGGCGCCGACTGCCTGTACGCGCCGGGTATTCGCAGCCGCGAACACATAGCGGCCGTCGTCGCCGCGGTCGCGCCGAAACCGTTCAATCTGTTGGTGGGTTCCGCGAGCGATCTGACGATGCAGGACATTTCCGCCCTCGGCGTGCGGCGAGTGAGCGTTGGCGGTGCACTGGCTCGGTCAGCATGGGGCGGATTCATGCGTGCTGCCAAGTCGATTGCGGCGCATGGAAGGTTCGACGGGTTTGCGGATGCAGCTTCAGGCCAGGAGCTGAATTCTTTTTTTTCCAATCTGGCGGACCGCGATACCGCGGCTTGACTACGCCGCAATGCGCGCCTGCTGTTCACCCCGCATAGGCTGACGCTGCGCGATAAAGTCGGCCGCCTCATCGAGCACATGTAGATCGCGCAATATGCGTCTGTGACCGAGCCCGTCGGTTGCCAATACGCGCGTTCGCGAAGCCATCGTGTAGGCGTAGCCGTTTGAAATGGGAACTTCTTGGTCGCCGACGTCGTGCACGATTAGCAATGGCGTCCAGATGCGGTGCACGGTCCAGCGATCTGCCACAAAACGCTTGAACTCGACGCCAGCGATACGCTCGGCCGCTCGCTGAATCGGCTCCGTCAGCATCCCTGGTGCTCCGAGCGAGCGCGCGAGCATTGCCAGATACGGACGAGGGTCACTCGGCGGCGCGACAAGCACAGCAGCGCGCAAATCGCGGCGGCTTGATGCCAATATCGACGCTACGGCGGCGGCGCCGAGTGAGTGCGCAATGACTCCTATCGCGTTCGGTACCGCGTCGAACATGTACTGAACTGTCCGAATCATCAATGGCAGGGACGACCGAGTGCCGGCACTGGCACCGTGCCCCACATGATCAAAGGCTAGAACCGCGAAACCGCGCTCTTGCAACGGCGCGACAAATTGCTCCATCTGTTGCGCCCATCCGTTCCATCCGTGCACGAGCACTACCGTTGGTTTGTGTTTTGTGTCGCCCCAGCGATAGATGAACACTTCTCCGTCAGGCGTTTGCAGTTTGTCACGCACTGGGTCGCTGATGGTGAAGCGGGTTCGCGATGATGAAGGCTTCTCTGTGATGAAGAAGCGGCGCGCCACGAATTCCGCGGTACGGCCCGGGGCGACCCATGCACCGATGCCTACACCCAAGCGAGTCACTGCAAGTTTAAGAGACCGACCGGTCGCTTTTAGCGCGTTGTTAAGTGTCATGGCAACTCCTCAATCGATTAGGGGTGAGACTTGGTGGGAAACAGTCGCTCGAACGTATGTTCAGCGTCGCGGATGGCGTGCCGGTCCCCAAGCAGGCGCGTCGCGTTGTCGCAGGCGCCAATGAGGCCGACGATTAGCGTCGCCACTTGCCGCGGTGAAAGGTCGGTTCTGATTTCATGCTGCTCGATTGCCTTCGTCGCTTGCTTTTCAAGGTAACCGAGTAGCTCACGCCAGGCCGCGGCCACCGCGTCGCGCACTTCTCCCGGCTGATCATCGAACTCAAGCCGGGCTGCATTCAGGGGACAGCCGCCCTCGAGATCGGAGCGCGTGGCGAACTGCAGCCAATTGCGGTAGATAGAGCGAAGTCGCGGTCCGCCCGACTTCGACGAGAGCGCCGGCAGTATCACGTGCTGCCGAAAACGCTCGGTGGCTCGATGTACGACTGCAAGCTGCAACGACTCCCTGGTCGGGAAGTGTCGCAGCAATCCGCCCTTAGACCAACCCGCACGCTTCGCCACGGGTGCGAGCGTGACCGAAGCCAAACCAATGCGGCTGGCCTCTTGCATGGCGGCATCGATCAAGGCAACTCGGGCTTCTTCACCTTTTTGCATGCGCCCGACTTTAGCGACCGATCGGTCGCTTGTCAAGTCAGATTCCAAAAGTATCAGCGCCCGCTGGTAGCTTCACTACTAGCGGCAATTTGCCGTCAGCGTTGCCGCAGAGCAATCCTCCAAACCGGAGAAGCTGCTGTTCAAACACCCCCGAATCGGTCCGCCCCACCTTGCGCTGATGGGACGCTCGCGAGGGCCTCGCCCCCCAAACCCGATGTGCTTCAGTTACAGGAGTTAATGGTGGTCACGGCATTCCCGGTGATGCCAGGCAAACTCGCTGCGATCGCCAGATTGGACTGGGTTCCGACACCTAATGCCAGTTGATCGAATGTCAGTATGTATTGCTTTTCATAGAGTACTGAGGAGAGCTGCTGGTAAATGTTCGCCAAATTTTGTGAGGTGTTCGCCTCGTAGTACAGACCCCCGGTGTCAGTGGCCATCTTCTGCAGGACCCCTCTGTCGATCAACGAGCCAATGCCGATCGTGAATATCGGAACCTTTCTGTTGATTGCATTGTTAATAACTTCAGTCAGGCCGTGAGTAGAAAACGGTACGCCGGGAGTAGGACCCTCTTCTCTGCCATCAGTCGCAACAATTACCGCTCGTCGATAGTTCGCATTCACCGCCGTATCGCCGAGATCGGCAAGGACGCCTGGGACGCCTGC
>JBDTQZ010000135.1:0-5776 GCA_039931935.1 Burkholderiaceae bacterium
TCGCCTCCATCTTGTCGGCAGTGTCGTAGATCAACAGCACCGATCCTTGACCCGGAGTGAGGTTCGGTGCGGCCGGCCAATCCGGCGGACCGCCGGGAATCTTGCCGCCCGATAAACCTTCGCCGTGACAGCCCATGCAGAGATTCGCAACGTACTTGCCGTGCTCGGGCGTTACGCCTTCGGGCACTGGCGCCGCAGGCGGCAGGCTGTGATCGATCTTCTCTGCTGCATCCTTGACGACACCGAATGCATAGAGCGCCTTTACCGGAAACGGCACACGGAACTCTGCGGCAGCGGCAGCGGCAGGTGCGGCGGGCAGGCTGCGCGCATACGCGATCAGCGTGGCTACATCGTGATCAGTCAGGCGGTTGTAGTCCTCGGACGGCATGATGAACAGTGGCCGACCGTCGGGCTTCACTCCGTGGCGAATCGCACGCACCCAATCGAGGTCTGTGTACTTCGTCACTACGCCTGCTTGTGTGATGTTCGGCGAGCGAACGTAGAAGCCGCCGTCCGGCTCATTGATAAAGGCGCGGCCGGCGCCGTTCGAAGCGTGACAGTCGCCGCAGCCGCGCGACATGAACAGGTACTTGCCGCGTTCCAATGCCGCAGTGTCTGCAACCACGGTTATCGGCTTGATGTCGACTTTGACGACGCGATCGCGCTTGCGCTCGAACAACAGGTTGGCCGCGAGCACGAGGACAATGCCGACGACCACCAGCACCGCGATGACAATACCGATCCACTTGACGACTTTCCTCATTGTTAGTCCACTCTCCCGAGAAAATCTACGCGAGCGACCGACCGGCAGCACGCATGCGTGCGCCTACTCCGTCACCTTGATCGCTGCCTCCGCGGCGTCGGTTGTGTATGCCTCCATCGGGACGCACGAGCACATGATGTTGCGATCGCCGTAGGCGTTGTCGACTCTACCCACGGGCGGCCAGTACTTGTACCGCTTCAGCGACGCCACGGGAAACGCCGCGCTTGCACGCGTGTAATCGTGGGCCCAGTTTTCCGCCATCACCATCGCCGCGGTGTGCGGCGCGTTCTTCAGCGGATTGTCATCGCGGTCGACGCCGCCCTTTTCGACTGCGCGGATGTCCTCGCGAATCGCGATCATCGCTTCGATGAAGCGGTCGAGCTCGATCTTCGGCTCCGACTCCGTCGGCTCGACCATCAGCGTTCCCGCCACCGGAAACGACAGCGTCGGTGCGTGGAATCCGTAGTCCATCAGCCGCTTGGCGACGTCTTCGGCCGAGATTCCGCTCGCGTCCTTGATCGGGCGTAGATCGAGGATGCATTCATGCGCGACGTAACCGTTGCGGCCGGAGTACAGCGTTGGAAAATGCGGCTCGAGTTTCTTGGCGATGTAATTGGCGTTGAGTACCGCCACCTGCGTCGCGCGCTTCAGGCCGTCGCGGCCCATCATCGTGATGTACATCCATGGAATCGGCAGGATGCTCGCGCTGCCGAACTCGGCAGCGCTCACCATGCCGACAGCGTTCTGCACACCAAGCCTGCCCGGCAGATACGGAGCGAGGTGCGCCTTGACCGCGACCGGCCCGGCGCCCGGTCCCCCGCCGCCGTGCGGAATGCAAAACGTCTTGTGCAGGTTCAGATGCGAGACATCAGAACCGAACTTGCCGGGCTTCGCTACTCCGACCAGTGCGTTCAAATTCGCGCCGTCGGTATAGACCTGCCCGCCGGCGGTGTGAATAATCGCGCAGATCTCGACGATCGATTCCTCGAACACGCCGTGCGTCGACGGATACGTGACCATTAACGCCGCCAAGTCGCTTGCGTGCTGTTGCGCTTTCACGCGTAGATCCTGAACGTCGACGTTACCGTTGCGATCCGTTTTTACTGCCACTACTTCCATGCCGCATAGCTGCGCCGACGCGGGATTGGTCCCATGCGCACTCTCGGGAATCAGGCAGACGTTGCGATGACCCTCGCCGCGCGCGCGATGGTAAGCGCGGATCGCCAACAGCCCGGCGTATTCGCCCTGCGCCCCTGAGTTCGGTTGCAGGCTGACGGCGTCGTAGCCGGTGCACTCGGCGAGCATCTGTTCGAGCTCGGTGATCAGCTGTCGATAACCCGCGGTCTGTTCCGGAGGGGCCAGCGGGTGAATGTTCGCGAACTCGGGCCACGTCACCGGAATCATCTCGCTGGTGGCATTCAATTTCATCGTGCACGAGCCGAGCGGAATCATTGTGCGGTCGAGCGCAAGATCCTTGTCGGCGAGCGACCGCATATAGCGCAGCATCTCGTGCTCGCTGTGATGCGCATTAAAAACGGGATGCGTCAGAAACGGCGTCGTCCGACGTAGCACCGCGGGAATCGCACTTTCAACGGCCGCATCGATCTCGCGATCGAGCTCATCGATTTCGGCGCCGACCCCCAGCAATCGCCACAGCGCAACCACGTCGGCGCGTGTTGCGGTCTCGTCGAGCGAGATGCCGATCATCTGCGGAGCGCGCGCGCCAAAATCGCGCAAGTTGATTCTTGCCGCACGCGCTGCGGAGTGCGTCGCACGCGCGTCAACACCACTAACAGCGATCGTGTCGAAGTAGCTGCCGCTGACATTTCGACCGGCGCGCTTCAATCCTTCAGCGAGGATTGCAGTCAGCCGATGCACGCGGCGAGCGATGCGCGTCAACCCTTCGGGCCCGTGATACACGGCGTACATGCTCGCCATCACGGCCAGCAATACTTGTGCAGTGCAGATATTCGACGTCGCTTTTTCGCGTCGAATGTGCTGCTCGCGAGTCTGCAACGTCAGGCGATAGGCAGGCTGACCTTGCGAATCGACCGAGACTCCCACCAAGCGCCCCGGCATCGAGCGTTTGAATGCATCCTTGCACGCAAGAAACGCGGCGTGCGGCCCGCCGAAGCCGAACGGCACGCCGAAGCGCTGCGAGTTGCCGACGACGATGTCCGCGCCCCCGCCGTTACCGTTCCACTTCCCGGGCGCTTCGAGCAGCGTTAGCGCCAGCAGATCGGTCGCGACACAAAACAAAGCTCCGGCGTCATGCGCCTGCGCAACCAACGCACGCATGTCGTGAATCAAGCCCGTGGTCGACGGATACTGCGCGAGCACTGCGAAATACTCGCCGTCTTTCATCAACTCGGGCACGAAGCCGACCTTGACCTCGATACCGAGCGGCTCGGCGCGCGTCTTGACGACTTCGATCGTCTGCGGATGGCAATCGCCGGCGACCAGCAGCACGTTGCTCTTGTTCTTCGCGCTGCGTTTTGCGAGAGTCATCGCCTCGGCGGCGGCGGTCGCTTCGTCGAGCAGCGACGAATTGGCGATCGCCATGCCAGTCAGGTCCGACACCATCGTCTGAAAGTTGATCAGCGCCTCCAGGCGACCCTGCGAAATCTCTGCCTGATACGGCGTGTACGCCGTGTACCAGGCCGGGTTCTCCAGGACGTTGCGCAGAATGACTTTCGGCGTGTGCGTGCCGTAGTAACCCTGTCCGATGAAGCTTCGATAAACCTCGTTCTTGGCAGCAATCGCGCGGATCTTGGCCAGCGCTTCTTCCTCGTTGATCGCAGCAGGCAATGCAAGCGGCGCGTCGAGCTTGATCGTTGACGGGACGATCGCGTCGATCAAGGCATCCAACGACGAGACGCCGACCACGGCGAGCATCTCGGCAACTTCGGTGTCGCTGGGGCCGATGTGCCGTGAATGAAAATCGTTGTGAACTTCGAGTTCGGACAGGGTGGACATGGGTTCTATTGCGTTAGGGTTTCGCAGCCAACCTTGCGGAAGCGGAATTCGACGCGGCGTACAGGGTTGCCGCCCGATATTTCGGCTCGCAGCAGGTCGCCCTCGCGTGCGTAGCGAATCCGCTGCGGAAAGTCGTGTTCGGGATTGGCGAACTCGGCATGCGTTGCCGAGGCATCGTTCATACGAAAGCGCGTCGGCGGCCGCCCAGACGGCTGCGCGACGTAGTCGACTTGGCCGGCCGCACGTTCGATGCGCAGAAACTCAAACTCGGTTCGATCGGGCCGCACGGTTTGGCTGACGCCTAGCATTCGCTCCGCCTTCGGCGCGATCCAGACTTCATACGAAGAACGGCGGCTGTCGGCTTGCTCGCCCGACCAGCAGCCGGCCATGAACGCGGGCATTGCAGGCTGAGCAGCGGCCGTCAGCGACGCCGCGGCAATCAGAACTGCAACGCTACTTCGCAGCATCGACATTGACGCGGTACTTCCCAGCGTCCAGCAAACCATCGATCGGCGCCGCGCTCTTCATCTTGAAGATCCACGCGTCGTACGGACCCGAGTTGAGTTTCTGCGGCTCGGATTCGAGCGCATCGTTGAAGGCGACGACTTCGCCGTCGACCGGCGCGTAGATATCCGATGCCGCTTTCACCGACTCCACCACGCCCGCGGTTTCGCCTGCCTTTAGCGTCTGGCCTACTTTGACGTCGCCGACGAATACCAAGTCGCCCAGCATGTCCTGCGCTGCGTCGGTGATTCCGACCCAGATCAGGCCGTCATCGCCTAGCTTCACCCACTCGTGGGTCGCTGTGTACTTCAGTTGCTCTGGAAACTGCATGCGTAACCCCTTGTCGGTTGTATCAATAAGCCGGCTAAACCAAAACCTTGCCGTTGCGAACGAACGGCATCTTGACGATCTGTGCACTCAGTACTTTGCCGCGCATGTCGACTTCAGCGGTATCCCCTACCTTGACGCCGCGCGGCACGCGCGCCATGGCGATCGACGTCTGCATGGTCGGCGAAAACGTACCGCTGGTAATTTCACCTTCGCCCGCCGCCGTCACCACCTTTTGATGCGAACGCAGAACACCGCGGTCAAGCAGCTTTAGTCCGACCAGCGCCATGCGCGCTCCATCGCGCTCCAATGAAGCCCGGCCGATGAATTCACGCGGCGTTTTCAGATCGACAGTCCACGCCAGCCCGGCATCGAGCGGAGAGACAGCTTCGTCCATATCGTTGCCGTACAAATTCATCCCGGCTTCCAGCCGCAACGTGTCGCGCGCGCCGAGACCGGCTTCGGCGACACCCGCAGCCTTCAGGTCGCTCCACAATTGCGCGGCATCGTGCGCCGGCAGGATGACTTCGAATCCGTCTTCGCCTGTATAGCCGGTGCGCGCCACGAACAAATCGCCCACTTCGGCCGCGAAAAACGGAGCGAGGTTCTCGGTGACGGCGCGCGATGCCGACCGCGCCTGCCAGAACTTGGCACGTGCATTCGGCCCTTGCACCGCGATGATGGCGAGGTCGTGCCGAGGCGTGATGTGCACCTTGAAATCGCGCGTCGACGCGACCTGCCGCATCCACGTAACGTCCTTGTCCGCGGTTGAGGCGTTGACGACGACGCGAAACGCATCATCGCGCATGAAGTAGACGATCAGATCGTCGACCACGCCGCCGGCGTCGTTCAGCATGCACGAATACAGCGCCTTGCCGGGCTCTGTCAGCTTGTCGACATTGTTTGCTATCAGCAAACGAAGGAATTCCCTTGCGTCGGCACCTTCGACATCGACGGGACGCATATGCGAAACATCGAACATGCCGGCATCGCGCCGCACCGCGTGGTGCTCTCCAATCTGAGAACCGTAATTGAGAGGCATTTCCCAGCCGCCGAAATCGACCAGCTTCGCACCGGACGCGGCGTGCGTTTCATACAGCGGAGTGCGGTTCAACGGCATGCGGCCTCAGAGCAAAGAGCCATAAACCGGCGACCTGCCGGTTCATGCCCGGGCATAGCGCAGACAAACTTGAATTGCCCAGCCTG
>JBDTQZ010000136.1:0-5739 GCA_039931935.1 Burkholderiaceae bacterium
GTGTGCACCTTGATGATCTTGCCGCTGACATGCCCGGCCTCCGAGTTCCAGGTCACGTGATCGCCGACTTTAAATGGGTGTGCCATGATGGTTTACCTCCAGTTAGGGTGCGGTCCGCAAGCTCCGGTGTCGCACGGCGACACCGAACTATCGAGTACGTCTTCTGCGTTGCGTTTTCAGGCTCTTGGTCGTGAAGGATCGGTCGCTATCGGGTCGCGATGAACCGTTCGAATTCGACTTCCGTACGCAGACCTTCGAGATCGCGATGGACGAGCGCGACGGCTAATTTCCTGCTGTCGCGTCGATACGTCACCTTGCAATCCCGCGCGTCCAGGGTTCCGTCGATCTGTACCTGGTCGAAGCGTTCGGCGTGACCGACATAGGCAAGACTGAAATCATATTGCTCGGTCCAGAAGAACGGGGCCGCGTCAAAGCGTTCCCGCAGCCCAAGCATGTTGCGCGCCGCGGTCTGCCCTTGACGCTCGGCCACGACCCAGTGCTCGACGCGGATGCGCTCGCCGGTAAGGGGATCGGGCCAACGCGCGATGTCGCCGGCAGCAAAGATGCCCGGGACGCTCGTCGCGAGGTACTGGTCCACTGTCACGCCATGATCCACCGCGATGCCAGCCTGCTGCGCCAGCGATACGTTCGGCGTGACACCAACGCCGATCACCACCAGATCAGCGTCGAGCCGTTTACCATTGTCCAGGGTCACGCTGGTCGCGTCGATCGACGCTGGCGTGGCACCGAGGTGAAACGTCACCCCGTGCTGCTCGTGCAACCGGCGAATGAAGTTGCCCACCTCGGCGCCGAGGATTTTTTCCATCGGCACGGCTTCGCGCCCGACCACCTGCACGTCGAGCTTGCGCGCGCGCAGCGATGCGGCGACCTCGAGGCCGATGAAGCTGGCGCCGATCACGACCGCGCGTTTGGCGGTCTTCGCGCTGGCGATCAACGCGTCACCGTCAGCCAGGGTCCGCAGGTAATGCACGTGCGGCAGGTTACCCCCAGCCAGCTCGAGCCGTACCGGGTCGGAGCCGGTCGCGAGCAGCAGCGTGTCGTAGCCGTGGCGACCGCCGTCCTCGAGTACGACCTGCCTGCCGGTGGTGTCGATGTGGGCGACGCGCGCGTTCAGCCGTAGATCGATGTCGTGTTGCTGGTAGAACTCCACGGTACGCGGCGGCGTAACTTCGTAGGCACCGCTGCCGGCAAGCGCACCTTTCGAAAGATTCGGCCGGTCGTACGGCGGCGACGCATCGGCGCTCAGCATCGTGATGCGGCCTGCGTAACCTAGCTCACGCAGCATTTGAGCCGCCGCATTGCCGGCGCCGCCGCCGCCGATGATGACCGTCGATTGAGGTGTGACCTGCGCGGTCGGTCGATCGCGACGCGGAGGCGCGAGCTTTTCGCGCACATAGGCGCGGCCGTCTCGCTGCTCGACCCTCCAGCACGCGATCGGACTCAATGCCGGAGCACGCAGTACGTCGCCATTGCGCAAGCTGAAACACGCGTGATGCCAAGGGCAACGCACCGTATCGTCTACCAGAAGTCCGTCGGCAAGCGGTGCGCCATAGTGCGTGCAGAGGGCACCGATCGCGAACAGCTCGTCGCCGCGTCGCGCAAGAATCACCGGCTCGCCATGCGCATGCCCAAGCAGCATCGCGCCTTCGACGATTTTCGACATTGCCACGCCGTCGCCGAGATCCGGTCCGTCGAATTTGGCCTTTTCTTCGCTCATCTGCTGTCCTTGACCATACCGCTGCCACAGAATTACGGAGGCGATCGCGGCACGGCTGTTATTCGCGTCCTTCGACCCCAACGCCATAGACATGCACCATTTGGCCGCCGAGCCATCCTGATACGGCGATCATGCACACGCCGATGACCGAAAGGATAACGGGAACCTTCATGCTTTCCTGAGCGTCGGTGCGCAGCCAGATGTTCACCGCATACAACACGACGACGGTGAGATTGATCGCCATGTGGGTCAGCGCGATGGTCTTGACTGGCGGTGCGCCGCCTTTGTAATAGAGCAAGTCGATCAGCCCCGGCACGGCCGCGGCGAGAGCGCCGATCAAACCGCCCACCATGGTGAAGAACGCCACCGTGAACCAGACATCCGGCGTCGCGACATTGAGACCAATCAGGTCGCAGATCAGGGAAAAGATCCAGAGGCCAATCGGAAAAACCACCAGCATGGGATGGATCGGATGCTTGGCGATACTTGCGGGGGTACGCATTGCATTCCTTTCAATTGTTCAACAAGTCATAACGACGTGGCGCCGACCCATACTTCATGCACTTGCCGGCTGTTTGCTGCCACGATGGGAAGACCAACATACCGCGGGCCCATTCCACAGCGTCTGAGCAACCCGCGGTGATTCCATTCCACGTCTCTTGGCTACGAGCCCGCACGCAGTTGAATGTTCGGACATGACGTTAACTCTCGACTCGTTGAACGGATGACGTTCGGCTGCGCAACGGTCATGGCCAATAAGCGGTGCGCTCGTAATGCTCGTGAAGGCCCGTTTCATGCTCCCGCGAAAGCGGACGCGAAGGATCGTATTCCGGACTCGTCTCGACTGCTTGGCGTGTGACTTTTACGTACACCTCATGCTCCGACCAGCTGACGCGGGTAATCCACTCCGGCGAGAGCAGGACATGCTTACCGGGCAACCACTTACGCGTGTCAACAACCATATAACGGATCGCCCAGCTCTCATCGTCGAACACGAAATTTTCCACGGTACCGATCGGCCCGTCGCTGGCCATGATTTCATAGCCAATGACTTCCTTGCTGCTGCGCAGATGCGAGTCCGCAGATTCACGCTCCCGGTCCAAGCGTCCTTGTCTCTCGCGCACAACCTCGTCATCGCGCGGTTGCCGCGGGGCAAGAGCGGGGTCGGGAGAGGCCCCGACCCAGGGGATGGGATACACGCCGAGGCCCCACAGATTGCCACCTTCCCAGTAGTTCGGATAACCGTAATAGTTGTAGTAATCGATCTCGTGTTGCCGCGAAACCGGCTTGTCCGTGTCGATGCTCGGGCTGTCTCTGACTTGTTGCTGACTGAGGTTGACGTTCATGACCTCGTCTGCCCAGGCCACGCTGTGTACCGAGCTCGGAGAGATCAATACCTTGCGGCCGCTCAACCACCCGCCGGTCTCGACCACCATGTAGCGGATGGCCCAGCGCTGGTCGTCAAAATAGGCATCCTTGACGACGCCGATTTCACCGTCGCTCGCACCTATCGTAGTGGCGCCTATGGTGAAGCCCTGTAATTCTTTCACATTGTGTAACATTGCGTTGCTCCAAGTTTGTCTGACGCGTTGAAACCACAGGCAATGGTAGATCCGCTAACGTGCGGTGCGTTCGCGGGCTTGGGCAGCAAAGCGTGCCCGGTAACAGCTGCTTCAGGAGATCATCCGCCACCATGTTCGACGTCCTTACGCACCTTGGAAACCGCGTTTTGGTTCGTCAAGGACGAATGGTTGCCCCAAGCATTGCGGATGTAGTTCACCAGATCTGCGACTTCCCTGTCGTTGAGCTTCCAAGCGAACGCAGGCATGGCAAACCTCGTCGGCTTGCCGGGGGTCGCAGCGGTCTTGGCGCCGGCGAGGACGATGTGAGTCACCGTATCCGGAAGTTTGGCTTGAACGGCGGAACTGTCCTTAAGCGATGGAAAGATTCGTGCGATTCCTGCGCCGTTCTCCATGTGACAACCGGTGCAGTTGTCGACGTAAAGAGCCTCACCGCGAGACCATGCCTGTTTGTCGACGTCGGTCGTTTTAGTCGTCGCTTGGCCCTTCTCCGAGGGGACATCCTTCAGGTACGCCGCGATCGCACTCAGGTCGACATCGCTGAGATACTGAGTCGAGTTTTTGACGACTTCGGCCATGGGGCCGCCAGCCGCGGACTTGGCGTTCGCGCCGGTCTTCAGATACTCGACAATCTCGGCTGTTGACCACGCGCCGAGCCCATCTCTCAGATTGCTGGTCAAGCCGGGCGCATACCAGTGCTCGCCAAAGTCGCCACCTTGCAGTTTCTCACCGGTCTTTGCGGCGCCCAGCACGTTGGTGTCGGTGTGGCACGCACCGCAATGGCCAAGACCCTCGACCAGGTAGGCGCCGCGGTTCCACTGTTCCGATTTGTTCGAATCCGGTTTGAAGACGCCTTCCTGAAAATACAGCTTGTTCCAACCAGCCATTACTTCCCGCACGCTCAATGGCCAGGGAAGCTCAGTCGGTTTGTTTTGCTGCCTGACCGGAGCCAGCGTATCGAGAAAGGCCTTGACCGCGTGCACGTCGTCGCGGCTTACCTTCGTGAACCATGGATACGGAAAGGCTGGATAGAGGTGCTTGCCGTCGCGGCGGATGCCGTTGTGCATGGCCTTGTAGAAATCCTGCTCCGACCACTTACCGATGCCGGTTGCCGGATCGGGAGTGATATTCGTCGAATAGATAATGCCGAAAGGCGTCGGGACCGCGAGTCCCCCAGCGTACGGCTTGCCGCCCTGATCGGTATGGCAGGACGCGCAGTCGCCGGCATTGACCAGGTACCGTCCTCTCTCGATGGTCGTGTAGGTTGTGCCTTGCGCCCATGCCGAAGCGGTAACCGCGAGCGACAGACCGAGCAGCGCAGCGCGCCCAAGCGCAAGTTTCATCGCACGCATGATGTTGTCCCTTCGTCTCAAGTCTGAACGAGCGGTCCGGGATTCTTGAGGTACTTGGTCCTGATCGCGTCAGCCGCCCAGTAGGCGAGCGCGCCAACCGTGCCGGTTGGGTTGTAGCCATGGTTTTGCGGGAAGACGGAGGCACCCATCACGAACACGTTGGACACGTCCCACGACTGCAGATAACGATTCACCACGCTCGTTTTGGGATCCGCCCCCATAGCGGCACCGCCGGTATTGTGCGTCGTCTCATAAGGCAGGATCGAGTAATGGCCCTCGCGATAGTTGACCTTCATCGACCGCGGCTTCATCGCCTTGGCGATCAGCGCCGCCTTGTCGGTCACGAATTTCGACATCTTGTGTTCGTTGTCGTGGAAGTCGAAGGTCAACCGCAGCAGCGGATTGCCGTAAACATCGCGGTACGTAGGATCGAGATCGAGGTACGAGCCGCGATAGCTCATCACGCTGCCATGGGTGGCAAGCGATGCGCTTTTCAGATAATTGTCGTGCATCGCTTTTTTCCAGCCGGCGCCCCAACCCGGCGTGCCTCCAGGGACCCCGTGCTGCTGCAGGATCGGCCGTCCTCCCGTTGTCCACAGCGCGATATAGCCGCCGCCGACAAAACCAAGAGGCCCGTGATCGAAGTTGTCGCCGTTGAATTCGTCGACCGCCTGACCCAGCGCACCGGCACCCATGAACGGGTTCATGTTTTCGTTCAAGAACACGTTGACCGAGGACGTGATCTGGTAGGCGTAGTTCCTGCCGGTCACGCCCTGGTTCGCTTTCGGATCGTACGGTCTGCCGATGCCGGAGAGCAGCAACAGATGCACGTTGTGCTGCGCAAAGGCGCACAGGATGACCAGTTCCGCCGGCTGCTCGAATTCACGGCCTTGCGTATCGACATACGTCACGCCCGTAGCGCGCTTTCCGGAGGAATCGAGATTGACGCGAGTGACATCGCAATTGGTCCGATAGGAGAAGTTATTCTTGGGCAGCAGCACGGGGAGGATCGTCGTCTGCGGCGAAGACTTCGAGTAGTTGCCGCAGGCGAACCATTCGCAGTAGCCGC
>JBDTQZ010000137.1:0-5714 GCA_039931935.1 Burkholderiaceae bacterium
ATCGGTGCGAGTGCACGTGCGACGGCGCAGCCGTCGCGTACACGAGCAACGCACGACTTTAGTGCTTAGCGCGATCGTCGCCGGCGCCGAGCAGTTCTTCCAGGAGTAATACGTCGATATCGGCCTGCTGGCTCCAAAGCACCATTAGCACGATCACCTTCAGCATATCGAGCGATATCGGTGATTCGTCGGTGGCAAGCGCGCGCTCGATGACGATCTCGCGCTGCGTTGGTGTCAGTTGCGATGCCTGCTCGAGAAAACTGAGAAAACCGACGGCTTCGATTCCAAGTCGCTCGAATTCGGTGGCTGCGTAGACGCGAAACGCTCGCTCGCTCTCCGGGCCCACAGCGATCGATTCGGATGTGACGAGCTGCAGTCCGGACAGCCAGATCAGCGCGTCGGAAATCTCTTCGTCTTCAAACCCGGCGTCCGTCAGCCGTTTTGACAGCGAGTCGGAGTCCGGGCACGCATGCAGCGCGCCATAGTTTTCGTACAGATAGACGAGGACGTCAAACACGTGGGCGCAATTTATGCGAGCGGTAGCGCGCTGTAAAGAGTCATAGTCGGATTAACGCAACCTTTGGTATCGGTTACCGGGTAGACGCTCAACATGTTGTGCCAATTCGAGCTCGAGCAAGGCGCCGACCAGCTCGCCCGGCTCACGACCGCTTTGCTCGACCAGGCGCTCCAGATCGATCGGGTCGTGGCCGACCAGGTCCAACACGTCTGCATGGACTACGGGCTCGACGGGCACATCGTCCGCGCGAGCAGTGCCCCGGGTCGCGAAGCCGATTTCTTCGAGTACGTCTTGAGCAGACTCGACGAGTTTGGCGCCGTCGCGAATCAGCCGATGGCAACCCTTCGACAGCGGGGAGTGAATCGAGCCCGGCACCGCGAACACTTCACGGCCGTTGTCGGCCGCTAATCGCGCAGTAATCAGAGAGCCTGAGCGCAGCGCGGCTTCGACGACCAGCGTGCCGCGCGTCATGCCGGCGAGGATGCGATTGCGTCGCGGAAAGTTGTGCGCAATGGCCGGTGTACGCAACGTGAACTCGGAGATCACCACT
Source organism: Burkholderiaceae bacterium (assembly GCA_039931935.1). Classification (GTDB taxonomy): domain Bacteria; phylum Pseudomonadota; class Gammaproteobacteria; order Burkholderiales; family Burkholderiaceae_F; genus JACCZX01. The sequence goes on from JBDTQZ010000137.1 coordinate 1,068, forward strand.
CCGCGCTTCCGTATGTCAGTCGTCAATGTGCGATTGCTGGCGGGATACGTGACATCGACTCCGGTACCCACCACCGCAATCGTCGAAGCATCGCTATCTGCAGCCAGCGCACCACGGTGCGCGGCGGCGTCGATACCGAGCGCGAGACCGCTGGCCACGGTGATGCCGCTCTGTGCCAACGCCCGCGCAAACAGTTGTGCGTTCTCGCTGCCCTGCCGCGTCGCATTGCGGCTTCCGACAATCGCCAGCGACTGCCGGTTCAGCAGCTCGACCCGGCCGATCGCAAACAAGACGAGTGGAGGGTCCGCCGTCGCAAGCAGCGCTTGCGGATACGCGGAGTCGGCCAGTGTCAGCAGCGCACGATCGGGCGCGGCCAACAGCCAGTGTTCGGTGGCATCGATCGCCGATCGCGAGTCGACACTTGGCGGTTGCGCCAGGACCCGGGCCAGCGGCTCGGGGATCGACCGGAGAAGCGTCGAAAGCCCGGCGTCGAAGATGGCCTGCGGCAGGCCGAATTCGGAAAGAAGCCGGCGTGCGGCGCGCGGGCCAAGGCCCGGAGTACAGATCAGGCGCAGCCAGGCGGCGCGTTCGGCCGCCTGCATTGCGTGGGTCGCGTGGATTAATGCTGCGTTATTTTTGCAGCATGTTTCCCAGTTCTTTGGCGCGCTCTTCCTGCGGCGACAGCCTCGTCCGATCGGCGGTGATCCCCATGCGCTCTTCTTCACGCGCAAAGTCCAGATCGTCGCTCGGATTCGCTGCGCGGTCGCCGACTTCCACTGCCTTTGTTCCCCGCGCGATCAGCGCATACGAGATGCCGGGGAAGACGCGGAACACAAAAGCCAGTCCAATCTGCTCGTCGGGAAGTTTGATGAATTCGCGTTTGTTGGCGGTGCGATCGAGCTTCGTCTCACCCGTGCGATACAACTGAAGCACGTCACCAGTGGAAACTCCCTCGTCGCTGCCGCGGCTCAAAGTCACGATGCTTCCGCCACCAGCATATCGAACGCCGTCATACATCGCAATGACACGCGCGTCGATCGGCGCATCGGGTCGCTTGGGCATGTAGGTGACGAGTTCCTGGCGCTCGACCGCGAGCAGCCGGTCGCCGACGCCGATCTCCTGCTTGCTCGAGTCGATGCGCATCTTCGCGATCTCGCCGCCGCCCACCTTGTTGGCGGTGCCGAGGTAGAACGCTTCGTATGCGATCGGCTTCTTGCGGGCCGTGTCGTCCGGATCGTACAGCGGACGCAGCGGCCGGAATACGTTGTAGTTGATGATTGCATCGTCCTGGATTCCGCGCGCGTACGCATCGTCACCGCGGCCGACGAACACGCGACCTTCCTGCGTTGCGACGATACGCGGCGAGTCGGCGAGCCCGTTGGCATCCAGCACCAACGGCTGCGACAAGAATGGCGCAATCAGATTGTTTGGGATCGCCGCAATCGCGGTGCGTTCGTTGCCGATATCTCGAATGCGCGGTTCGAGCCGGCCAACACCAGGTTCTCCTTCGCCGGCGATCTGCAGTCGGGCGCGATCGCCGTCTTTGACCAGTACCAGCGTCTGCCCTGGATAAATCAGATGCGGATTTTTGATCTGCGTCTTGTTCATTCCCCACAGCTCGGGCCAGCGCCACGGGCTGGTCAGATACATGCCCGACAGATCCCACAAGGTGTCGCCGCTCTTGACGGTGTAGCGTTCAGGCGCGTTGGGTGCCAAAGCGGAAAGCGGCACGCCCGATTGCGCGACCTGGTCTGCGATAACGCGCTGCTTGGGGGTGATCGGCAAACGCGACGCGGGCGTCGAATCCTGCGCCTGCGCACCGCTGCCTAACAGCGACAGGGTGAGTACAGCGGCTGAAACGACGCCTAACTTAATGTGGATCATCAAAACTCCTGGTCACGCTTGAAACCGCGGAACGGAAACGAAGACAAAGGAAGCGCTGAACCCTTCCCCTTGAACTTACCAGGGCTGCGCCGATATCTAATAATGGGCTGCAAATTTTGACCGTAATGCATTGATATAGCAACGGATGCTGTAAGACTTCGATCCCGACTAAGCGCGATGCCATAGGTCGTAACCGATGCTGCCTGGCGCGCAAGTTTGGCTGAGCCAGCGCGCGGCGGGTGCTTGAAAAGCACGCAAACTTCGGGCATTTAAGGCAGATTGAAACCCGGCAGCATGGCTTTGGCTGGCGCAAAACGCTCTGGAGACAGGTGTGGAGAGTTGGAGTGGCACTGCTTAACATCATCGAATACCCCGATCCGCGGCTGCGAATCGTTGCGCGGCCGGTGACGTGTTTCGACGATAAATTGCGGCAATTCATCGACGACCTGGCACAGACGATGTACGCGGCGCCCGGCGTTGGTCTGGCGGCAACTCAGGTCGATGTCCACGAGCGTGCGCTGGTCGTCGATGTATCCGAAACCAAAGATCAGCTTCACATCCTGGTCAATCCCGAGATCATGTGGGCGTCGGACGAGCAGGTCGAGTGTGAAGAAGGCTGTTTGTCGGTACCCGGCGTCTACGACGCGGTGACCCGGCCGGCGAAGGTGCGCGTGCGTGCGCAAAAGGTCGATGGCACACCTTACGAGATGGATTGCGAGGGGTTGCTGTCTGTGTGCGTGCAACATGAGATGGATCATTTGCTTGGTAAGGTCTTCGTCGAGTACCTGTCGCCGCTGAAGCAGGACCGAATCAGGATCCGGCTGAAAAAGCGCAAGGCGAAAGCAGCGTAGGTCGCGTAGGTCGCGCGCTGATTGCGGCAACGGTGGCGCCCGACCGTGTCGATTGGCGCCGCGTTCCGGTGGCTCCGTCGTATCTGGCTGCGCTTGTCGGCAGCAGCGGCTACATTGCGGACCCTGCTACTGACGCTGGATATGTTGAACGTCGCGTTAATACGTCAATCGTGGCGCAGCTGGTGGTCGTTCTCGATCGGGCCGACCGGCCCAGTCTGGCTGCATTTTCTCTGGACGATCCTATTCAACACCGCAATAGCGGTGGTGCTGACGTTGATCGCCTGGGGCTTCGCCGGCCCGACTGATCCATGGCGCACTCTTTGGGGAAATTTTGTCATCGCGCAGTCGATCGGCCTCACGATCCATGTGCTCTTCGACGCCGGCGGATTTCTTATCGGACGTAAATGCATCGCCGAGTTCTCCACCGCCATGCGTCTGCTGTTTTTCGCGGGCATCCCGATCGTCGGATGCCTGATCGGATATTGGATCGGACTAAGCCTGCTCGGTGTGGACGTCGGACGCATCGTCCATGGCGCACCGCGCGTTGTAATCGCGATTGTCACCCTGTCGATCATTTTTTCGACGTTCTGGTATCGCTATTTAAGCGGCAAAACTCGGCTGGCACACGCCGAGGCCGAGAGTGCGCGCGAGCGCGCGCAGGTCGTCGAGCTGCAGCGGCAGGCCCTTGACGCACAGCTGCGTTCCTTGCAGGCGCAAATCGAGCCGCATTTTCTATTCAATACATTGGCCAACGTCGTCAGCCTGATCGACAGCGCGCCCGCTAATGCGCGACTGATGCTCGAGCGCTTGATCGATCTACTGCGCGCGTCGCTGGCCGCCAGCCGTGGCGAGCGCACCACGCTCGGGCAGGAAACGGCCTTGATTGCGGCGTATCTGGATATTCTGCGCATCCGAATGGGCGAGCGGCTTTCATACACGTTCGACGTGCCGCCTAACCTTATGAGTGCGCACATCCCACCGCTTTCGCTGCAGCCGCTGGTCGAGAACTCGGTCAAGCACGGGCTTGAACCGAAACTCGAAGGGGGGCACGTGCACCTGACGGCGCGCTCAGTCGGCGGCGCTCTGCAGCTCGATGTGGAGGACGACGGCCTAGGCTTTCCGTCCAACGCGGGCGGCGGTGTCGGCCTTGCCAATCTGCGACAGCGCATCGCGTCGCTTTACGCCGACCGCGGGCAGTTGGTTGTCGAAGCCCTGGCGCACGGCACGCGGGTCCGAATGACGATCCCGCTCCAACAGGTATGAAGGCGATCATCGCGGACGACGAGCCGCACTTGGCCCAGTATCTCCGCAACAAGCTTTCGAAACTGTGGCCCGAGTTGCAGATCGTGGCCATTGCCGATAGCGGTCCGACGGCGGCTGCTGCAATTGCCGAACATGCTCCGGACATTGCGTTTCTCGACATCCGCATGCCGGGCGCCACCGGACTGGAGGTGGCAGAAAAGCTGGCACGCAATACCACTGTCGTGTTCGTCACTGCTTACGACCAGTACGCGCTCGACGCATTCGAGCGCGACGCGGTCGACTACCTGTTGAAGCCGGTCACCGACGAACGGCTCATCCGCACGATCGAAAAATTGAAGGCAGGTGTGCCGGTGCGCAATCTCGCGCCGCTGCTGCAGCAGCTGACTGAACATCTGGCCGGCGGTGCTGCCGCGCGCCACTTGCGCTGGATTCGCGCCAGCAAACGCTCTGCCGAAGGAGAAATCACGCAGCAGATTCCGGTCGGCGACGTGCAGTATTTTCAGGCCGACGATAAATACACCTGCGTTTTCGCGCGGGAAGGCGACGAGCTCACCGAATGGTTGATCCGAGTGCCGCTATCCGAGCTGAGCGAGCAGCTCAATCCTGATGATTTCGCGCAAATTCACCGCTCGGTCATCGTCAATTTGAA
>JBDTQZ010000138.1:0-5713 GCA_039931935.1 Burkholderiaceae bacterium
CGGGGTGGACCCGGACGGGGACAGGAAAATCAACAAGGCGCTGGCGCTCGAGGGGGAAAACCTTAGCAGCAATAACCGCATCGGCGTGCTCCTGGGCCGCGGCTTGGCGGCGGCCCTCGGCGTCACGCTGGGGGATCGGGTGAGCTTCCTCGTGAGCCTTCCAAAGGGGGGAATCAACGGCGTAGAGGGAAGCGTACTAGGAATTTTCACGACCGGCTTTAAAGCCTACGACGATAGTGCGGTGCGCATGCCTCTCGCTCTCGGGCAGGCGCTCCTCCGGGCTCAAGGCTCGCATCTGTGGGTCGTCGGGCTTTCGGCGACCGAGCGTACGGAGGCAACGGTCGCGTACTTGCGCGTGCGTCTTCCATCGGAACGATTCGAAGTCGCCTCATGGGTTGAGCTTTCGGACTTCTATCGCAAGTCGGTCACGCTGTTGTCGCGACAGGTCATCGTGGTCGCGGTGCTGATCGGCGTGATCATCGTGCTCGGCATTTCCAACACGCTCACGATGAATGTGCTCGAACGAACCGGCGAGATCGGCACGATGATGGCGATCGGCACGCCGCGGCGAACGATCCTTCGCCTTTTCGTGCTTGAGGGATTGCTCCTCGGCGTAGTCGGCGGCCTGGCCGGATTGGGCATCGGGTTGCTTCTCGCGCAGGGGCTTTCCTATGTCGGCATCCCCATGCCGCCCCCGCCGGGGCGGACCGAGGCGTACTCTGCAGAGATATTGGTAACGGTGCCGCTCGCGTTTTGGGGAGTCGCGATGGCCGTGGGATCGACGGTTGTCGCCAGCGTCTATCCCGCGTGGAAGGCCTCGCAGCTCCCGATCGTGGATGCCCTACGCCATAACATCTGATCTCGCACTCGAACCCACATGTTCAAGCTGGCATTGCGTAACATCTTTCGGCAGCGAGCCCGGACCTGCCTGACGCTCGTCGCCATTGCGCTCGGAGTGGCGAGCCTGGTGCTCAGCGGAGGCTTCGTCGAGGACATTCTCCTGCAGCTGCGCGAAGCAACGATCCGCTCCCAGCTCGGACACCTCCAAATCTACAAGCAGGGGCAATTCTCGAGCGGCGGCCATCGTCCATTCGATTTCCTCATCGACAACCCGGACGTGGTCGAGCGCGTGGTCGAGGGGCTCGCGGGAGTCCTCGTGCATGCACGCCGCGTGAGCTTCTCCGGACTGATCAGCAATGGGCGGGGCGAGTTGCCAATCCTCGGCCAGGGCGTCGAGCCGGAAAGCGAGGCCCGAATCGGCTCGGCCATCTCCATGCTTTCTGGGCGGCAACTCGTGGGTACGGATGAGTTTGGCATCATCGTCGGAGAAGGCCTTGCGAAAGCCATGAATTTAAAGGTCGGCGACAACGTCAATCTCGTGCTGACGACGCGCGAGGGTGCGATGAACGTGCTCGATTTTCAGCTGGTCGGCATCTTTCGCAGTCTTTCCAAGGAATACGACGCGCGTGCCGTCCGCATTCCGCTGCGCGCGGCGCAGGAGCTGACTGCGACGGCGGGCGTGGGGGCCATCGTGGTATTGCTCGCCGATACCGATCTGACGGCGCGAGTGGCCGCCGAACTGAAGGCCGGGCTGCCATCCGGCTTCGAGGTCAAGACCTGGCAGGAACTCGCCGATTTCTACACGAATACGGCGGCCCTCTACCAGCGCCAGTTCGGGGTCCTGCAGGTGATCATTGTGGTGATGGTGCTACTCAGCGTCGCCAACAGCGTCAACATGACGTTACACGAGCGTACGCTCGAGTTCGGCATCATGCGCGCGCTTGGGCGAACGGGCCGCCACGTCTTCTGTCTCGCAGTGCTCGAGACAGCGATCCTGGGTGCAGTCGGTGCCGCGCTGGGTGTCGCGATTGGCGTGGTTCTGGCGGTTGGTGTTTCGGCAATCGGGATTCCCATGCCGCCACCGCCAAATTCCGAAAGCGCTTTCACCGGAGCGATCCGCGTGGTGCCGACCGTCGTCGCGGTGGCCTTCGCCTTGGGTTTGCTGGCGACGATCGTTGCTTCACTGCTGCCTGCGCGCCGCCTAGCGCGAATCTCGGTCGTCGAGGCTCTCAGGCGAGGCGTCTAGCGGATGTCGCCCATGCTGCTCGGCGCCGGACTGCAACAAGCGCTCGAGCGGGAGACGCTCCGAACGCGCGTCTGCCGGCTTCCCCGCACCAATTCGACCCATGAACGCGGCGCGAGGCGCGACATCGGGTCCCAGCAGCCGATCGAGCGCGGCGCGGATCGCCTGCGCTTGCTGAATGGCGCGGTCGCTTGCGGCGAAATGCACACCTTCTCGGGCGTAGCGCGCGAATACCAAAGGCGTGTATTCCGGCTGAAACTGAAGCCCGAGGCTCGTCGCGGTTAGCCAGAATCGCTGCAGTGCGCGTCCGGCGGCGACGTAATCCTCAAGCGTCGCAGGTGCGCGCTGCGCGACGAGCACGCAATGTGCGGCGCAGGCCAGTCCGGGAAGCAAGTCGAGCTCGATGCGTGGTGCGAGCGTGCCCGCGAGGTAGCGATTGAGAAAGGCGATACGCTCCCAGCTTGCCATTGCCCAGCGCATCAGGATCAAGGTCGGCGCACTTGCACCAAGCGCCGCGCTGGGGATCCTGTCCTCGCTCAGACGCGCCCCCCATTCGATGACGTCCCGGTGTACCTGGTACGCTTCAGGCAGGGTCAGGCGGATCTTCGCGTTGGCGAAGTTGAGCCACGCGATCTTCGCGCGGCCTGACCAGCCTTCGAACCAGGTCAGGCGAAAGCCTGGCGCAACGGCGTGCTCCAAAACTTGCTTTTCGAGCTCGGACAGACGTCGCAGGCGCAGCGGTCGGCGCTGAACGCGCCGCTCCCGGATATGCGCCACGAGCACATCCTCGGTAAGCGTCTCTTCGCTGCGGAAGAGAACATCGAAGATGGGTCGCTCGTCAGGCGAGCCTTCACGACGTGTAACTGTGGTGGACAAGCCGAATCGCGTGGCAGCGAGGGCGACAGTTTCGAGCAAAGCACCAAGCGAAATCTGGCTCGGATGGCCATCGAGGTCGTACACGCAGTGGGCGCGCGTGTCGTGGCCAAACACTGCGACCCTGTCGCTCGCCTCGATGGCGAAGCGCCAGGGCTGCGTGTTGTCGCCACTAGGTGCCCAGCGGGCAAGATCGAGCACCGCCGTGAGTGACGTCATCGCGGAGTAGAAGCCTGTACCGCGGTCCGCCCCGTCGCAGCGAACTGGCGACGCGCAATAGCAATGGTGATCCGCTGCAAGGGGTTGCGATTGCCCCACGGCCGCCACGTTCTCTTGAACATGTTGCGATAGGCGTCGAACTGCAGTCCGACAGGCGCCGCGTACACCTTGCCGCGTTTGAGCAGGATCTTCAGGGCCTCGGTGGCGGCGACGCCGGCACACAACTGACACGCCATGGCCGTCGATGGGCCTCGGGCTTGTGCGAATTCCACATACGAGGAATCGACGAGATAGCCCCGCTGCAGCATCGCCGGCGAGAGCCCTACAAGAAAGCGCACGCTCTTTTCGCTCTCCGCCACGCCGTCGAGACCGAAGTATTCCTCGAAGCTCATCCCTCCCGGAACAAAATTGAGCAGCGCCACACCCATGCCAATCGGTGCTGTCGTGATCGCAGGAACACCGGCGGCGTGACAGGCGGCGAATGTCCGCTCACGCGCGTCGAACGCAAAAAAGTCGAGTCCGTCCACATAGAGGTCAACGCCGGTAAGAAAATCCGCAACGTTGTCCGGGCTGACTCCCTTTGGAAAGACTCGGAGGCGCAGCTCGGGATTGATGTCTCTTGCCATCTCGATCATGACCTCCAGTTTCGGGCGCCCGAGGCTGGGCACGGTTGCCCCGACCTGTCGGTTGAAATTGGCCAGTTCGAAGGAGTCGAACTCTGCAAGAGTGAATGCGCCGATTCCTAGGCGTGCGAGGGTAAGGAGGTGAAAGCCGCCCACGCCTCCAAGACCGGCAATGGCGATGCGCTTGTTGCGCAGTTGTCTTTGCTCTTCGGCAGTTACCCAGCCAAGATTTCTCGAAAAGGCTGTCCAGTAGTCGAACTTTCCGGTTTCGCTCATAGAAGTATTGGTCTCGGTGGCCTGTCCAGTTCTGTCGTCGATTCAGTATCACGCCTGAGCGCTGAGATCACTTAGCACAATCTTGAAAGCACATCAATCGTCGGACTGGCCAGTTGCTCAGTCGTGCGAATGTGCCGTTGCGCTGTATGACCGAATCATTATCTCACTGCCACAGGGTGAGATCTCGTCGAGGCAAAACGCGCGTAGTCTCCGTGGACTCCCGGTCGCTACCCGCTAACTTGGTGAGGTGCCTGTGGTCGGGTTGTGCCGCTGCGGTATGCCGTGCGGCTCAATCCCACCCCGTTGGGCATTCCCGATTAATCTCCCCGTTCACCTTACACGTACCCGAAATCCTTTCACCCAAGCATTGCATGGCATTGGTTAATGAACTCAATTGTCATGGCAAATGATGGAGTAGGTGATGGTCCAATTTATTAATGGTGTCTCCATTGGGCGACATTACTCAAACCGTTTCCAGTAAGGGATTGAGCGAATTGACCGCGCAATTAGCTGGTGTGGTGATGTCGTTGCCTGCAACAATAACCTGTCCACTGGTCGGCGTATTGATGCACCCAATCAGGTTCAACATCGTGGACTTGCCGCTGCCCGACGGCCCGGCGATCGCGAGAAACACGCCGGCGGCGATGCCTCAGGTTGATGTCCGTCAAGGCCTGGACTTTGTGAGCGCCAAGCGGATACTCCTTCGAGACATGTTTGAATCGGACGACTTCCATCAGGGCATGGGCTGTCGGGGAATAGTCTGGATCCTAATGATCAGTAATTAGCTTATTCAGGGAAAGGAGAGCGAAATGATGCGGATTGGTGGCCTGGGGCGGGTTAGCGCAGGGTGGTTGTTGCTTGCAGCGCTCATCGTCATGGCCTATGCCACACCGTCGGCAAAGGCGCAGGCCATGCCGAATGTCGGGCAGGGAGTTTCCGCGCAGGACATTCTCAAGTATGCCGACTTGGTGCGATTCCCGCCCGAAGCATTTGAAGTCAGCATCCACATCCGCAGTTCGCAACAGGGAAGCCTGAAGGATGAGCGGGTTCTGAAAGTGCTTTCCAAAGGTAATGAGAACACGGTGGTCATGACGGTTGAGCCTGCATCGGAACGGGGACAGATTCTTCTAATGAAGGGACGTGACCTGTGGTTCTTCCTTCCGAAGGTCTCGCAACCGGTTCGGCTGTCTCTGGCACAGCGCCTGCTCGGCCAAGTGTCAAATGGAGACATCGCCCGCGCGAACTTTTCCGGTGATTACACGCCAACACTGGTCGGCGTGGAAACAACCGGGAATGACAGTCTCTACGTGCTCAATCTGGTCGCGGTGGATCGTGGGGTGACTTATCAGCGCGTGCGCTACTGGGTTAGGCAATCTAACTATTGGCCGTACAAGGCCGAATTCTATTCGTTGTCGGACCGATTGCTAAAGACTTGCCGCTATGAAGAATTTCGACAGCTTGGTGGAAAGGTTCGTCCCGCCAGGCTCGTGATGTTGGACGCGCTGCGCAACGGTGAAGAGTCGACACTGGATTATAGCGCCATGAAGCTTCGAGAGTTGCCTGACAAAATTTTTACAAAGGAATACCTTAACCGACTCGATTAAGGCTCGTTGACGAACTTGTGCCAGGAGGTGCGAGC
>JBDTQZ010000139.1:0-5699 GCA_039931935.1 Burkholderiaceae bacterium
ACGTCGAGATCGAGCCAAATTCCAGGGTAAAACTGGTCGGCACGACATCGGCGGGCCAGCCGACAGCGGGCGCGATGTGCACCGTGGGAATCAGGGGCTTGTCCGGTGGAGGCAACTGCGGAGTCGGCCCGACACCGATGGTGACCGGGGTCGTGGCCGGCTGAGCACACGCAGACACGATCACTGCAATGGCCACCAGCGAAGCGAGCCGCATCGGTTTCATCGTCGCCAATTCGGGAGGGTAAATCTGCTAAGCCGCAGCATTTCACATGCCCGATCTACATCAATGTTGTGCGATGCCGGTTGCGTTGGTAGAGGACCCACCATCTGTGTCGTGGCGCGTTGACGTATAAATTCGGCGTGCAGAAGCCACTTTTTCGTCGACCACCAATTTTTTCAGTTACCAGGAGACCACGCAATGAACATCACGCGACACGATCCGGGCAGCATCCTTTCGCAAGCTGTCGAGTATGGCGAGACCATTTACCTGGCGGGCATCGTGGCGAAAGACCTGAACAAGGATGTAAAGAGCCAAACCAAGGAGATCCTCGACGAGATCGACCGCCTGCTGGCCAAATGTGGCTCGAGCAAGTCCAAAGTCCTGCAGTGCCACATCTGGGTGACTGACATCCGCAACCGCACGCTGATGAACGAGGTGTGGACCGACTGGGTCGACAAGAAGAATCTCCCGGCTCGCGCATGCGTCGAAGCGAAGCTCGCCGATCCGAAAGCTCTGGTCGAGATCATGGCGATCGCCGGCAAATAGGAGAGCAAGACGCAGAGCAACGGGTTCGGCGTCCAATGCGCTTTCACTGATAAGTTTGTCCGGCGTGCTTGAGCCAACCCGCTTGATTGCGACGACTTGGGTCGCGATGAGTCCAATGGATGACGCCGCCTTTGGCGTTCCACTCGTACACGCCGTTGAACGCGACCGAGTCACCGGGCTTTAGCGAAGCGACTCGAGGTGCAAGATCAATGTTGTGGGCGACCAAAAGCGTTTGACCCGAAGGCAGCGTCAATAGGAAGCGCTGGTGACGGCTGCTTTCATTGTCATCTGCGAGGACCTTTGTGACTGTGCCTTCGCCGGTGACCTGCCGACCACTCTTCTGTTCGGCGAACGCGACGCGGAGTTCATCGGTCTGACTGGTCGATGGAACACGAGTTTGAGTAGCGGATGTACCAGCAAACTGGTGCAGGGCACCGGTCTGACTTACGCCAATGTAGAAGGCCGTTGCGAGCGCTACTGCAATTACGAGTTTCTTCATGTGTCCTTGGTGCTCAACGGGATGGCGCGCCGTCGGCTGATTCCCTGACGCCAATACCGAGACCCCACAGCTGCGCCGCAGCGAATCGTCGCGCCGCCTGCCGTTTCTCGGGTGCCTCGGCTTGCTTCTTCTACGGGCTACTTGGTCGCGCCCTTGCGCGCATTGACCGCCTTCAGATCGAAGGGTCCGTTGCTTTCGACTAAGAACACGCAGTCGGACGCCTTGTCGCAAGTCGTTGTGTGACGGTAGTTCCCGCCGGGCTGAAGGAAGTACGACCCGGGACCCAGCCGGAATTCGGGCTTTCCGTCCGGAGCTTGGATGTAGGTCCCCGACAAGATCACGACTTTCATGTCATGGGTGTGGGTGTGGAGGGGAGCTGCGAAACCCGCCGGCAGCTTGAACAGCGCGCCGAACGCACCTTTCGCATGGTTGCCCCACAGGTCTGCAACCTTGACGCCAAGGGCGCCGGGGCCTAGATCAGTCCACTTAATGTCGCCGGCTGGCATAACCACCAGTCGACTTTCTGCCGCCTTCGGAGCAGTCGCCTTTCCGGACCCCTGCGCCAAAGTTGCCACCGGCAAGGCGAACGCGATCACAAGCGTCAGGACATATCCTGTATTCATCGGATCCTCCGTCTACGCGGCACGTTGCGCTTCTCGCGTTGGCCTATTGTAGTGCGCGCATGGCAGTGACGGTGTTCTTCAGCGCCCCACCAATCACCGCTGCGATTTGCGACGTCAAGTAGCGCGCACCGAGCGCCGCATATCTGCGCTGATCTTCGAGCGGAATCGTCATCAAGCCCGCCGCCACCTTGGTGCGCGCGATTTTCTTTATCGCCCCATCGATGGCGGTGACGACGTCCGGATGTTTCTGATTGCCTTCGTGACCCATCGCGAACGACAAATCGTTCGGACCGATGAACAACACGTCGATGCCAGGCACTGCCAGGATCTCATCGAGATTGCCGAGCGCTTCCGGCGTTTCGATCATCAGGATGACGCCGATGCCCTCGTTGGACGCTTTCGCATGCGCCGGCCCGCCGAAGAAACCGTAGCCCGCCGCACGCGGAGAAAAGGCCGCACCGCGATTTCCCACTGGAGGATATTTAGCGGCGGCGACGATGCGGCGAGCCTGCTCTGCGGTATTCACCTGCGGCACCTGTATGCCGGACGCACCGATATCGAGAACGCGCAAGATGTCGGACTCGAGCGTGCGCACGATCGGAATCATATTTACGCAACGCGCGGCGCGTATCAGATGCTCGGTGGTTTCGATACTGGCGGGGCCATGCTCGTTGTCCAGGATCACGAAGTCGAATCCCGCGTGCCCGCACATCTCGACGATCGCGGGACTCGCGAGGCCGACGAACATGCCGAACAAAGGTTTGCTGCCTTTTAGCAGCCCGGGCAAGCGGGTATCGAGGGTGGTCACACTGTCTCCTATTCGAGTTTGAGATTTGCCGTCTTGACAACCTGCGCCCAGCGCGCCTTCTCGTTGCGAATGAACGTGGAAAACTGCTCGGGCGTGTTGGTCAAGACCTCAGCGCCCTGTGCAGCGAGCCGCTCTTTCATTTCCGTCGTATTCAGAATCTTCGTGATCTCGCTGCCGAGGCGCGCAACGATCTCCTTCGGCGTATTTGGCGGCGCCAGCACGCCTTGCCACGAGCCGGTCTGAAAGTTCTCCAATCCCGCGGCCTCGGCGACCGTTGGCACGTCAGGAATCGCCCTCATCCGCTTGCTGCTAGAAACGGCGAGGATCTTGAGCTTGCCACTTTTGACATGCGGGTAGGTCGCCAGCATGCCGTTGAACATCACGTCGGCCTGGCCGCCTGCCATATCGGTAATCGCCTGCGCGCCACCCTTATACGGAATGTAGGCCCAGTCGACGCCCGCCTTCGATGCGAAATCGATGCCGGCCAGATGCGGCGCACTGCCGACGCTCGATGCGGCGAAGTTCAACTTGCCCGGCTTCGACTTGGCGAGCGTGATCAGTTCCTTTGTATTGTTCACCGGAACCGACGGGTGCACGACAAGGATGTGCGGCGAGTACGCCACCATCGTCACCGGCGAAAAATCGGTGGCCGGATCGAACGAGAGCTTGTACAGACTCGGGCTGATCGCAAGTGCGCCAATATCTGCAAGCAGCAGCGTGTATCCATCGGGCGGGCTCTTCGAAACGAAGTCCGCGCCAAGGTTGCCATTGGCACCCGGCTTGTTTTCGACGACGATCGTCTGGCCGAGCGAGTCGGTGAGCTTCTGCCCGATCGCGCGCGCCAGAATGTCCGAGGTGCCGCCCGGTGGATATGGCACGATGATCTTGATCGGCTTGTTCGGATACGCCTGTGCTTGAACGATCGGCGTACTGAGCAACGCACTGCATGCGAGCAGCCCGCCGAAACCGATTCGCAAAATGCGATTCATTGCCATCATGGTCTCCTTGTGTTTCTGCGTTTATAAGATCGGCTGCTAATGGATCTGCGGCTCCGGGATCGGACTCGTCCCTTCCAAAAAATCGAAATCGCAGCCTTCATTGGCTTGAGTAATATGACGCGAGAATAGCGCGCCGTAGCCGCGCTCGTAATGCGGTGCAGGCGCGCGCCATTGCTGCTTGCGACGCGCGAGCTCGGCGGCATCGACAAGAAGGTTCAGCGTGCGCCGGGGCACGTCGAGCTCGATCTCGTCGCCGGTACGAACCAATGCGAGCGGCCCGCCCACTGCGCTTTCGGGCGAAACGTGCAATACGCAGGCGCCGTAACTCGTGCCGCTCATGCGGGCATCGGAAATCCGAACCATGTCACGCACGCCTTGCGCCAGAAGCTTCTTCGGTATCGGCAGCTGGCCCCATTCGGGGAAACCGGGTCCGCCGATTGGCCCGGCGCTGCGCAGCACGAGGACTGAGCCGGGCTCGACGCCGAGTGCAGGGTCGTCGATACGTGCAGCAAGATCGTCGTAATTGTCGAAGACGACAGCGTGGCCGCGGTGCACGAGCAGATGTTGTTCCATCGCACCCGGTTTGATCACGGCACCGTCCGGAGCGAGATTGCCGGTGAGCACGGCCAGGCCGCCGTTGGCGAGCACCGGGTTATCACGATGACGGATTACATCGTCGTTGTAGATGTCAGCGCCCGCGACGTTCTCCCCCAGCGTCTTCGCATTGATCGTAAGGGTTGCGACATCGATCAGTTCGCCCAATTCGGCGAGTACCGCACGCAATCCGCCTGCGTAGTAGAAATCCTCCATCAAATATTTGCCGGCAGGGCGCAGATTGGCCAACAACGGTGTCGTGCGTGACAGTTCGTCGAAGCGCTGAAGTACCAGGTCAACGCCCGCGCGGCGCGCCATCGCGATCAAATGCACCAGTGAATTGGTCGACCCGCCGAGTGCCAGCACCGTCGTGATGGCGTTATCGAACGACGCCGCGGTCAGAAAATCGGACGGCTTCAAGTCCTCCCACACCATTTCGACGATGCGCCTGCCGGTCTCGGTTGCCATGCGTTGATGATTGGCGTCGACCGCTGGAATCGACGCCGCACCCGGCAGCGTCCATCCAAGCGCTTCTGCGGCGCTGGTCATCGTCGACGCGGTGCCCATCGTCATGCAGTGACCCGGCGAGCGCGCGATGCCGTCTTCGACTTCCTTCATCACTTCCTCGGTGATGTTGCCGGCGCGCAGTTCGGCCCAGTACTTCCACGTGTCGCTGCCTGAGCCCAGTGGTTGACCGCGCATGTTTCCGCGCAGCATCGGACCGGCCGGCATGAAGATCGTCGGCAGATTCATGCTCGTGGCACCCATGATCAGCCCGGGCGTCGTCTTGTCGCAGCCGCCCATCAGAACAGCGCCATCGGCCGGATACGAGCGCAGCAACTCCTCTGTTTCCATCGCGAGAAAATTGCGGTACAGCATCGCCGACGGTTTTTGGAACGGCTCGGACAGCGACATCGCCGGCATCTCGACCGGAAACCCTCCTGCTTGCCACACGCCGCGCTTGACCTCCTCCGCGCGCTGCTTGAAATGCGAATGACACTGATTGATGTCACTCCATGTGTTGATGATCGCAATGACCGGTTTCCCCGCATAATCTTTGCGGTCATAGCCCATCTGTGCGGTGCGCGAGCGATGGCCAAAGGCGCGCATGTCTTCGGCGCCATACCATCGATGCGAGCGTAATTGTTCGGCCGTCTTCTTGTGCGGGCGACCTGACTTTGTTTGATGAGCGTCGGTCAATAGTTACCCCAGATATCTCCCTGATCAATCAATAGTGCGTCGTGAGCGCCCATGCGCAGAGCGCTCGCAGCCAATCGCCACTACGGCTTGGCGATCTTCCAAACGCCGCCGACGCCGTCTCCCGTCTTGTCGCCGGGCTTCTTGTCGTTGGCCCATTGATACAGAGGCTGGCCTTTGTAGGCCCATTGTTTGGCACCGTCGTCACGTGTGA
>JBDTQZ010000140.1:0-5684 GCA_039931935.1 Burkholderiaceae bacterium
CGCTGAGCATGCGGCCGACGGTGCGCCGGTAAGCTGCGCTGCCGCGATCGAAACCGCGGTTGAACCAGCCGAAGAATCCGGTGGTGGCTCCGTGTGATCCCTTTTCGATCGGCTTCAGCAACGTCGCGCACAGCGCAGGCGACAGGATCAGCGCCACCGAAACTGAAAGGAGCATCGCCGAGGCCATCGTGATCGAGAACTGCCGATAGATCACGCCGGTGGAGCCACCGAAGAACGCCATTGGAATGAACACCGCGGCCAGAACGAGTGCGATCCCCACCAGTGCGCCGGTGATCTGGCCCATCGATTTCTTCGTGGCTTCCTTCGGCGCCAGGCCCTCTTCGCTCATCAGGCGCTCGACGTTCTCGACGACGACGATCGCGTCGTCAACCAGCAAGCCGATGGTCAGCACCACTCCGAACATCGTCAGCACGTTGATCGAAAAACCGAACACCTGCATCACGGCAAACGTGCCCAGCAGGACCACCGGCACGGCGATCGCGGGGATCAACGTGGCGCGCAGGTTCTGCAGGAACACGTACATCACCAGGAACACCAGCACGAACGCCTCGATCAGAGTCTTGACGACCTCCTGGATCGACAACCGGATGAATGGAGTCGTGTCGAACGCAACGACTGCTTTCAGGCCGCGCGGAAAGAATCGCTCGAGGTCGGCCGTCTTTGCCTTCACCGCATCGGCGGTGTCGAGCGCGTTGGCACCGGTGGCAAGGCGTATGGCAAGACCCGACGAAGGCTTGCCGTTGTAGAAGGACAGCGTGCTGTAGTTCTCGCCACCAAGCTCGACGCGTGCGACGTCGCGCAGCCGCACCGTGGCGCCGGAAGGATCGGTGCGCAACACAATCGACTCGAACTGCGCCGGTGTCTGCAGCCGGCCTTGTGCCGATATCGTTGCGTTCAGTTGCTGACCCGGTACCGCAGGCAGCCCACCGAGCTGTCCGGCGGCGATCTGCACGTTCTGCGAGCGAACCGCGGCCGCAACATCCGCGGGCGTGAGCTTGAAGCTGTTCAATTTGCCCGGGTCGAGCCAGATCCGCATTGCGTACTGCGTCCCGAACAGTGTCAGCTCGCCGACACCTGGAACGCGGCTCAGAATCTCCTGCACGTTCGCCGCCACGTAGTCGGCGATGTCCGTGCGGTTCATCGATCCGTCTTCGGAATAGAAGCCGATCACCATGATGAAGTTGCGGACCGTCTTCACGACGTTGACGCCCTGCTGCTGAACCTCTTGCGGCAACAGCGTCTCCGCAAGCTTCAGCTTGTTCTGCACCTGCACCTGCGCGATGTCCGCGTTCACTCCTGAGTTGAACGTCAGGACGATCGAAGCCGAGCCCAGGCTGTCGCTGGTCGACGTGATGTAGCGCAATCCGTCGAGGCTCGTCATCCGCTGCTCGATGATCTGAGTGACGGTGTCTTCTACGGTCTTTGCTGACGCGCCGGGATAAGTCGCGCTGATCGTGATCGTCGGCGGCGCGATGTTGGGATACTGGGCGATCGGCAGGCGGAAGATAGCGATCGCGCCCGCCAGCATGATCACGAGTGCGATCACCCACGCGAAGATCGGCCGCTCGATGAAGAAGTGTGACACTGCCTAGCGCCTGCCGACTCGTTAGGCTCAGCGTGCGGACTTGCTGGTCGCGGCGCCCGCCGGCGCTGCGGCCGCCGTCGCTGGGCTCGCGGCGGCCGGGATCGCTTGCACCACGGTGCCAGGGGTGGCTCTCTGCAGTCCTTCGACGATGACCCGATCGCCCGGCTGCAGACCGGCGTCGAGCAGCCAGTCGCTGCCGAGCGTGCGCGCAGTCTTCAGCGGCCGCGGCTCGACCTTGTTATCGGTGCCGACCACCATCGCGATCGCCTGGCCCTTGGCGTCGCGTGTTACCGCTTGCTGCGGCACGAGGATCGCGTTCTCGCGCACGCCTTCCTCGATCACCGCCTGCACGTACATGTTCGGCAGCAGGACTCCTTCTGGATTTGGAAACAGCGCACGCAGCGTGATTGCGCCTGTCGAAGCATCGACGGTCACGTCCGAGAACTGCAGCGTGCCCTCCTGCGAATAGGGCGCGCCATCGTCGAGCAGCAGGGTCACGCGCGCCGCATCGGGGCGCGGGCGCTTCAGTTCGCCGCTGGCCATTGCTCTTCGCAGCCGAAGCACTTCCGTGCTCGACTGCGTGACATCCACATACATCGGGTTCATCTGCTGGATCGTCACGAGTGCCGATGCCTGGTTCGCTGTCACCAGCGCCCCGGCCGTGACGCTTGACTTGCCCGTGCGCCCTGAAATCGGCGCGACGACTTTGGTATATGCGAGGTTGATCCGCGCCGCCTCGGCGGCGGCCCTCGCCGCCGCGAGGTCGGCTTCGTTCTGACGCAGCGTTGTTAAGGCATCGTCATAGGCCTGCTGGCTGACAAACTTGATATCGACCAGTTCTTTGTTGCGTTCGACGTTGCGCCGCGCGATCTGCACGCCCGCTTCTGCCTTGGCCACAGCGGCGCGTGCACTCTCGTACGTAGTCTGGTAAGTCGCCGCGTTCAGCTTGTATAGCGTGCTGCCCGCCTTGACTTCCGCTCCCTCGTTGAAAGTGCGTGACTCGATAATCCCTGTGACCTGCGGGCGCACTTCAGCGATCAGCGTGGGTGCTGTGCGGCCGGGCAAGAGCGTCTTGATCACCACGCTTTGCGGCTTCACGGTGACGACGGTGACCTGGGGTGCCGCTTTTTCTGCCTGCGGCGTGTTCACGCGGTCACATGCGGCGGTGATAGCGGCGGCGATGATAAGAACGAGTCGGAACACAATGGGGCGACACATGCCGTTGGATGCTAACAGGCGACCGAGCGCGCTTCCGCCGGCTACGCGGCAACGAACTTGAACGGCCCGGTCGAACGTTCCCGTAGCTAGAACGCGATAATTGATTGTCAGCTTAGCGATCCAGTTTCCTGCCACCCATGAAGGCCGCTCTTTGAAGGTCGCTCTTGTCACGTCGTCCATGCCGCTAGCACCGTGGCAGAACGGAATCACACGTGCGTTCGCCGAAGCCGGTCTTGCTGCCGAGCTGGTTCCTTGGCAGAGCAGGGACGTTCTTTCCTCAACCGGTGCGCGCTATGCGCTCGTATGGCTCCCACCAGCGCAGTTGTTCGAGATCGAGCAGGATCTCAAGGTCGTGTTCAATCTCGGTGCCGGAGTCGACCGCCTGCTCGCCAACGCAGTCGTTCCCGAACATTTGCCGATCGTGCGCCTGGTCGATGCAGGCATGGCCGTGCGCATGGCCGAATACGTGTGCTTCGCAATCGCGCGGGTAACGCGCGGGCTTGAGCGCTTTGGACCCGGTGGATTGCGCGATTGGAACGCATCGCGTCCGCGCGGCACACCGCCGACAGTCGGGGTGCTCGGCGCCGGTGCGATCGGCAGCAAGATTGCCGAAGCGGCCGCGATGTTCGGTTACCCGGTGCGCGTGTGGTCGCGCACGCTGCGCAGTCTTGATGGCATGGACTCTTTTGCCGGACTCGAACAGCTCGATGTGTTCGTCTCTGGATCAAACTTTCTCGTCAACACGCTGCCGCTTACACGCGAAACCGAGAATCTGCTCGACCGCGCGCGTTTGTCAAAGCTGCCGCACGGCGCACACGTGATCAACGTCGGGCGCGGCGCGACGATCGTCGACGCCGATCTGCTCGATCTGCTCGACGAAGGCCATCTTGGCGGCGCGACCGTCGACGTGTTTCGCGTCGAGCCGCTGCCCGACGCAGACCCGTACTGGTCACACCCGAAGGTGATCGTGACACCGCATTTGTCGGGGCCGACGCCGGTGGCTCCCGCCGCAATGCAGATCGCCGATGCGATCGTGCAACTCGAGCGCGGTGTGCCAGTCAAGTCGCTGCCGGGTTACGTCGACCGGGCGCGTGGGTATTGACGCGTCAAGCGGCCGCAGTAACGGCACAGTAACGAGGCCCTCGCTATATTGACCTTCATGTCGCACGCTGCCGTATCGCAAGCGGCGAGCTTTCTCCGAGGGAGTCCTCATGAAAAGCCATTTTCGCTCCGCGCTTTACGTTCTTACCGGGATAGCGCTCACGGCCGCCGTCGGCATGAGTTCTGCACAGACGCCGGCACAGATGGAGTACGAGCGCCAGCAACGCGAGTACCGATTGCAGCTAGAGCGCCAGCAACAGCAGCAGCAACAGCAGCAGCAGCTGATGAATGAGAACGCGCGCCGCCAACAGGAACAGTCAAGCCGGGCCAATGCGCCCGCGGGACAGAACCCTGGAAGTTATGCGCCCCCATCTACACAGGGATCGTACGGAGCGGCGCAAGGGCCGCGCGGCGGTGCGGCGGCCGAACAGATGGAGCAAGCGCGGCAAGCTTGGTTCAAGCGTCCTGCGCTGGCGCCTGACCGCAACCCGCTGCTTGGCAAATGGACGCGACCGGCGTCGACCCGTCCCAATTCATCGGATCCGTTTGCTGGCGTGATGGCACTGGCCAAAGGCGGCCTGTGCGAAGCCCTCTTCGGCGGCGGGGTCTTCGAGTTTCGTCCGGACCGGCTGGTCGGCATGGACGAGCGCACGCACGAGCAGGAACTTGACCGCGTCGAATATCGCGGCGACGCCAAGCGCGTCGTCGTGCTGCCTAAGACGACATTCAAGTTGATGGAATTTGACGTCGAAGGCCCAGACCGCATCAACTGGGCCAGTCAGAAGTGTGTGCTGGTGCGCGTCGGTGCCGCCTCGAGCAGCGCTTCCGCAGCCAAGCCAAGCAACAAGCGCTAACGCAGCCCCTACGCCGTCGGCGCACTCGGACGCGACGACGGGTGGCGTGCTTGCATTTTCGGTGGGAGCATCGTCGCCAGACAACCATGTCGCCGGCCGCAAGCTCCTGGTGTTCAAGCAGGATGTGCAGGTCGCCCTGATCCGCGGGGGCTTGAAGCCGACCCGTATGCCGGTGTCCTGCAGAACTGGCTGCGCGCCTGCGCGGAGCGGGCACCAGATTGCGAAAAGGGCGCGCGGGCGTTACAGCCTTACAGTGTCGCCGTCGCCACGACCGACGCCAACGGCCACGCACAGACACCAACTTTGCCGGCCGGCCTAGTAGCAGTATCTACAGCGCCCGTTCGAGGTAGCTCTGGAATACGCCGACATGAACGAGTGCGGACTCAGCCGAATTAGGCCAGAGGTCCTCGCTGCGGAAGCGCACGTCGTACGTGGGTTCGTTCTCCGCCTCGATAGCGTGTGCCTGGGCGTCGGGAAATGGATATGCGGGTGATTCGCTGACGACGACCCCGGTCTTTCCGCGGATGTAGCCCGGCATTCGTATGTGACCCGGTACGTAGTCAGCGCGCACGCGAACGCGATCGCCGGGTTGGAAGCGCTCGCGTGCGGCCGCGTTGGAACGTCCCGGCGCGCTCGGTGCTGCGAGCGGAAAGTGTCCTTGACTCCGCTGCTCCAATTCCTCGCGAGTCACAACTCCTTTCTCCACCAACAGCGTCGCCAGGCTCGTCAGCGACCGTTCGTAGTAGCTCGCCGCTAGATAATGCCGCGGCTCCATGCGCTCGATCGCGTGACGGTATTCGTCCATGTTGAAGATGCCGCGTCGCACTGCGAAGCCATAGAGCGAATTTGCGCGCACTTCCCAGTCGGCATGAAATGCCTGCGCGTTCTGCGTGTAGCGAACCGCG
>JBDTQZ010000141.1:0-5682 GCA_039931935.1 Burkholderiaceae bacterium
CGACATTACCCACATCAGCATGTGCGTAATCTCGGGCATCAGGCTCGCAAAGTCCCAGAACGTGTCGTGCGCGCTCGCCGCCTGCGGCATCGCGTGGTGCGGTTCGGGCTTGACCGAATGCACCAGGTCGGGGAACTTCATCGCGTCCTGGATAAAGAAAACAGGAATGTTGTTGCCGACCAGATCCCAATTGCCCTGATCGGTGTAGAACTTGACTGCAAAGCCACGCACATCGCGCGCAAGGTCGGCCGAGCCGCGTTCACCCGCAACGGTCGAAAAGCGCACGAACACCGGCGTGCGTTTGCCGGCTTGAGCAAAAGGCGCGGCCATCGTCAGATCGGTTAACGCTTCGGTGCACTCGAAATAGCCGTGTGCCGCCGAACCGCGTGCATGCACGATTCGCTCCGGTATGCGCTCATGGTCAAAGTGCGTGATCTTTTCGCGCAGGATGAAATCCTCCAGCAGCGTCGGTCCGCGCAGACCCGCTTTCAGCGAACTCTGGTTGTTGGCGATTGCGACGCCCTGGTTGGTCGTCAGCGCTCGGCCGCCAGAATCAACGCGCACTTTTTCCAGCGGTGCGTTGTTCGGGTTCTCACCGGCAGCGGCAGCGCCACCGGTCTTGTCGTTAGCGTTCGTTTCAGCTAGCGTGCTCGCCAACACATCCTTGGACGGCGCGTCTTCACTCTGCCCTTGTGGTGGATTCAACGCGCCCTTGCGTCCAATCTCATCGGCTTTGATGGCGTTGAAAGGGAAGGCCCGCGCCAAGTCGTCGGTACCTTTCACTTTCGCGGCGAGTCGCTGGGCTGCTGCTTTCGCTTGCGCATCTGGATTGACTGATTGGGACTTGCTGTTCGAACGCTTTGTGACCATGAGTTGCCTTGCTGAATTGAAGGAGAAATGCTGTTGCGATGTTTGGGCAAAACAAAACCCCGCCGAAGCGGGGCTTTGTTGATCAAGCTAGATGCCTAATACTCTGTATCCCACCCAGCGCGCGCGGAGCGCTTGGCTTTTTCCCAGCCCAGACGCGATTTGCCCTTGACGGTTTCATAGTCACGGGCAAGCGAGTGCTCGACTTCTTCGAAGTTGGCGTTCGCATTTCTTGCACGCGCGTCGGCGCCGAGTTGATAGCTCGGTTTGTAGTCGTCGTACGTCATGCCGCTTTCGTAGTACGGCTCGCGGTCGTAGCGGTCGCGCCAGTGGCTGTCGACCACGGTCGGGTCGATACTCTCCGCAACCGCCTTTCCGGCCAGGCCACCAGCGACTGCGCCGATTGCTGCGCCCACCACTGTTCCCACCGGGCCCGCGGCCAACGTGCCTGCCGCTGCACCCGCCGCAACGCCGCCCGCCGCTGCACCAATGCCGGTACCCACCGGATGTGAGCCGGGTGTGCCCGTCAACGGATCACGGTTCGCATCCGGAGTGGGGTCAAGGCCTTTTCGAGTGTCTCGATTCATTTGCTCTCCTTTATGAAATTGCTGAAATTGTTAGCGCACGGTGCCGCGACGGAACAGGTTGACGATCGCTAGCAGAATGATTGCGCCGATCAACGAAACAACGAGCGCGCCGATACTGAACGCGTCTTGATTGATCGTGGGAACGCCCACCAATGGGCTGATTAGCCATCCGCCCAGCAATGCGCCGACAATGCCTACAACGATGTTCAGGAAAATGCCTTGCTGTGCATCGGTCTTCATAATCATGCTGGCGACCCATCCAATCAGACCGCCGACAACAATCCAAATAATGAAATTCATGTTTAACCCCTCTTTGGGCAAGTGTTTGGGAACTACGGAGCAGCTAAGGCAAGCGCTATGCCCAAGTAAAATTGAGTGCTTCCGGGAGTGGTCACTTGCCTGCTAAGCCTTGGGACACCGTCATCGTTGGCGGCGGGCCGGCAGGGCTGGCGGCCGCGTTGGTGCTTGGCCGATGCTGCCGCCGAGTGCTCGTGTGTGACGATGACAAGCCGCGCAATCGAGCTTCCAAGACACTCCATGGGTTTCTAACGCGCGATGGAATTCCACCTGTGGAGTTTCTGAACGCCGCGCGTCAGGAACTCAAGCGTTATCAGAACGTGGAGTTACTAAAGAGTGAGGTCACTGACGTCGCGCGCGATTCGAAGAACACGTTTCGCGTCGTAATAGACGACGATCGTTCCGAGCTCACGCGGAAAGTTCTGATAGCCACCGGTGTGGTCGACCAGCTCCCGTCGATCGCGCGCATCGAAGAGTTCTGGGGCAAAAGCGTTCATCAATGTCCGTACTGCGACGGCTGGGAACTGCGTGGTGCGCCGATCGCGGTTTATGGCAAGCGCGCGCGAGGACTGGAAATGGCCCGTGCAATAACGGCTTGGACTTCGGATATCGCGCTTTGCACAGACGGGCGCGCCGGATTCAGTGACGATGTCCGCATGCACCTCGAGCGCAACGGCATCCAAGTCATTGAAGAGCGCGTCGTCTCACTCGAGGGTACCGATGGACAACTTGAGGCGGTCGTTTTCGAGAGCGGCCGACGGCTGCCACGGCGCGCGCTGTTTTTCGATACGCCGTGCCTCTCGCGATCGCAGCTCGCTCGCAAGCTCGGTTGCCAGATCACGAGAAAGGGTGCCATTCGTTGCGGGCAGTATGAAGCGACGAGTGTTCCGGGCGTGTTCGTTGCCGGCAACCTGATCAAGGACGTTCAACTGGCGATCGTGGCGGCCGCAGAAGGCACGCGTGCAGCATTCGGCATCAATCGATCGCTGACGCGTGAGGATTTCGAGCGGCGCGCAACCGGTGCGCAGCACGTCGAGCACCCGTCGGTTGACGATAAAGACGTCGCGCGGCGTAGGCAGCAGACGTAGGTGCCGGTGAATGCTTGACCAGCTACTGCTGCAGGCCGTCAAAGCGCTGGTGTATTACGCGGCGCTGATCGTGATCATGCGTCTGGCAGGGAAGCGGTTGGCGGGGCAGACGACGACATTCGATTTGATTGTGTTGATTACCTTGGGCGTCGTGGTCCAGAGCACAGCACTCGATGAAGGGTGGCCCAACGCGGTTGTGTTCGTCGTTACGGTATTTGCGGTGCACCGCGGTCTTGCCGCGTGGTGCGCGCACTCGACTTGGATTCGTCATCTGGTGCGCGGCAAGCCGAGCGTGCTGGTCCGTGACGGCCGCGTCATCGAGCAGGCGTTGAATCGTGAGGGCGTCAGCCGCGAGGAATTGCAGGCCGGGCTGCGCAAGCTCGGCTATGACTCCCCCGAGTCGGTGAAGCTCGCGGTTCTAGAGGAAACGGGCCACATCTCGGCGGTCGGCGCCGACGGCACGAGCCCACCGGTCACACCGGAGCGGTTGAATCCATAACTGCCGATGTCTCTGAGTCCGCGGGCGCGACGTGCTGCTCAAAAAAATCGAGCATTACTGCGGTGGCATCAGGGCCGCGCGCATCGGCAAACGAGCCTGCGCTATCGCCGCCCGACCACGCATGTCCGGCCCCGCGTATCACCCAGCGTTCAACCATGCTCACGCCGGTCGACGTCACATAGCGTGTCCGGTGAACGGCGTGACTGGATGCGGTCGCATGAATCGTCTGCTCGCTCATCTGTAGCGGCGAATCTGGACTCAGCAGCCGGTGTGTTTCGACGGCGTTCTGAACCAGCCGGTCGCTGTTGGCGGGATTGACCGTCTGGTCGGCATCGCCGTGGAGCGCGATCAGCGGCACCGCGCGGCCAACCGCGGCGATTGCGCCGACTGCTGACGCGAACGCCGGCTGGCCGCTCTTCATCACGACAAACGCAGATGCCACGTCGTGCGCGGCTCGCGCCGGTAACCCCGAATGGACGCCGACTGCGGCAAATAATTCGGGATATTCACGCGCCATGGTGGCCGCCATTGCACCACCCGCCGACAGGCCGGTGACATAGATGCGCTGTGTGTCGACTCGGTACTCTCCGATCACTTGTCGCACGATGCCGGCAATGATCGCGGGCTCGCCGAGGCCCGCCTGCTGATCGAGCGGGCGAAACCAGTTCCAGCACCGGTGCGAGTTGGCGCGTTGAATCTGTTCCGGGTAGACCACTAGGCAGTGTTTGTCCTCGGCCCATCGATTGGCACGCGTCCCAGTCGCAAAGTCGTCGGGATCCTGGGTGCAACCGTGCAGCATCACGACGAGAGGCAGCGCTGTACCCGCATCCTCGGACGGAACGTATAGCTTGAAATTGCGTGCGCCCGAGTGGCCTGAATAGCGTTGCTCGAGAAACTGGCCCGACGCGCTCGGCAACACCCACGGCTGTAGCGGCGGCGTGCTCGACTCGGCCTTGCGAACCGGATCGACAACCACGACGCTCGCGTCGATATCGTGCGGCGCGCGTCGTGGTTGCGTTCGTTGCGGCCGTAGCAGTCCCTGAATGAACCGCGTCGCCGCCATCGGCCCGCGCGTGCGAACCAGCTGCGTCGCGTTTTGCATCGCTTTCATGAACTGCTTGTCAACTCTCAAACGACCTCCGGGCTACTTGATACGAGCCGCAAGCGCGCGTTTGACACTCGCGTTCGCGTGAAGCGTGCCCAACACAACGATCGACTCAATCGTTTTCAGTGCCAGGGCAGGTGTGACGTCCTCGGCGATGCTGGCGAGCCCGAGTACCTGGATCTGTAGCCGCTCACCCCGTGCACGCGCGGCTTCCAGGTCCTTGCGCGAATAGTGATGAATCCCCAGCACCAGGCTGCGCCGGCTAACTGTCTGCCTCAGCGTATCCGCGTGCGACGCGATCTGATTGCGGATCGCCGTCCGAATCAGGTCCGTGCGGTTCGAATAGAAACCCTCGCGCACCAGCAGGTCGATGTGCCCAAGATCAACGTAACCGACATTGATCGTGATTTTTTCGGAATCGGATTGCTTGACTGGAACACCGGCCATTTGCGACATCTTACCATCCATAGACCATCTATATGGATGGTTAATTGTCGCCGACGTTCGCCCGGTGTATCCGGCAGTAGGCGCCGGTGCACTCAGCGCAGGTCGTGCCTGCCTCTACAATGCACACCTCTATTCGGTCGCGCACTTGGCACCACCGAATTTCCGAAATGACTCGCACAAAGACCATCGACGAAGAGTTAAACGCCGTCGCCGCGCACTTGCTTGAACGGCGGCCGGCGATATTGGACGCGTGGCGCGCTGCGGCCCATGCCGACCTATTGCTTGCGACTGCCAACTCGCTGCCGCGCTCACAATTTAACGACCACATTCCGAGTGTGCTGGACTTGTTGGAGCGGAAATTGAAGGCGTGGCCAGATGATCCGCAGCCCCTCGAACTGAAGCAGAAACAAGATGCTGCCGCCCACGGTTTGCAGCGCTGGCATCAGGGCTACCGGTTGCGCGAAGTCACGCGCGAGTGGGGGCACCTGCAGCTCGTGCTTCTAGACGAGCTGGAACACTACGCAAGCGCTCGCGCGCATCGCTTGCCGGAAGCGATGGCAATCGCGCGGCGCGTGCTCGGTGAGCTATGCGCCGCGAGCGTTAGCGACAGCGTTTCGGAATACTTCGAATTGGAGAAGCTTGAGGCCGACGGACACGTACGCGATCTGGCGCGAACGCTGAACGATGAGCGCAAGCTGCAGCGAGACCGCACCGAACTTTGGCGCCAGGCAGCGCATGATCTGCGCGGGCACGTCGGTGCCGTGGTGAATGCAACGACCGGACTCAGTTCAA
>JBDTQZ010000142.1:0-5681 GCA_039931935.1 Burkholderiaceae bacterium
CAAAAACCCTCTTTAAGTTTACGAGTAAATTTATCTCGAATATCACGAGAAGCCGCAGCCGGGAAAGATCTCTGTCACACCCACCAAGCAGCTGGTGAACCAGCGCGATCTTGCGCTTGCGTACTCGCCGGGTGTGGCGGCCGCCTGCGAGGCGATCCACGCCGATCCCGCGACTGCATCGCGTTACACCGCGCGCGCCAACCTGGTGGGGGTCGTCACCAACGGCACAGCGGTACTCGGGCTTGGCGCGATCGGCCCTCTTGCTGCGAAGCCGGTGATGGAAGGCAAGGCTGTGCTGTTCAAAAAATTCGCCGGTATCGATGTATTCGATATCGAACTCAACGAGCTCGATCCCGACAAGCTGATCGAGATCATCGCTGCGCTCGAGCCGACTTTCGGTGGCATCAACCTGGAGGACATAAAGGCGCCCGAATGCTTCTACATCGAGCGCACGCTGCGGGCGCGGATGAAAATTCCGGTGTTTCATGATGACCAGCATGGCACTGCGATCATCGTCGGCGCGGCGGTACTCAACGGCTTGAGCGTTGTCGGTAAGGACATCAAGAAGGTCAAGCTGGTGACCAGTGGCGCCGGCGCTGCAGCGCTCGCGTGTCTGCAGTTGCTGGTCGAACTGGGATTGTCGCGCGAAAACATTTGGGTTACCGATATCGAGGGCGTCGTTTATCAGGGTCGCAAGGCGTTGATGGACGATGACAAGGCGCGCTTCGCGCAAGCCACTTCGCTTCGCAAGCTGAGCGATGTAATCGAAGGAGCCGACGTTTTTCTGGGCCTGTCAGCGGCGGGGGTGCTGCAGCCAGAGATGGTCAAGAAGATGGCGGCGCGTCCACTGATTCTTGCGCTCGCAAATCCAACGCCCGAGATCATGCCCGAGCAGGTAAAGGCGGTACGCGACGACGCGATCATCGCCACTGGTCGCTCTGACTACGTCAATCAGGTCAATAACGTCTTGTGTTTTCCGTTCATTTTTCGCGGGGCACTCGACGTTGGTGCAACGACGATCACGACTGCAATGGAGACCGCCGCCGTGCGCGCGCTCGCCGGCCTGGCGCGCGAAGAGCAAAGCGACATTGTCGCCTCGGCGTATGGCGTGGCCGACGTTAGCTTTGGTCCCGAGTATTTAATTCCGAAGCCGTTCGATCCGCGGCTGATCACGCGCATTGCACCTGCCGTGGCGCAGGCGGCGATGGCAAGCGGTGTCGCCACACGACCGATCGCCGACATCCAGGCATATCGCGATCAGCTGCAGCAGTTCGTCTATCACTCCGGTACGTTTATGAAGCCAATCTTCGCGATCGCGAAGAACGCTCATGCGGGTGGCGGCAAGTCGCGCATCGTGTTTGCCGAAGGCGAAGAAGAGCGAGTGCTGCGCGCGGTGCAGGTCGTGATCGACGAGAAGCTGGCGAAGCCAATTCTGATCGGGCGGCCGGCAGTCATCGGCAAGCGCCTCGAACGTTTCGGGTTACGAATGCGGCCGGAGGTAGATTTCGATCTGATCAATCCTGAGCTCGACAAGCGCTATCGCGATTACTGGGAAACCTATCATCGCCTCGCCGCGCGCAGGGGTGTAACTCAGCAGTACGCAAAAATCGAGATGAGGCGCCGGCTGACGCTGATCGGCGCGATGATGATGCACAAAGGCGAGGCCGACGGCATGCTCTGTGGCACGTTCGGTACGCACGGGCCGCATTTGACGTATATCGATCAGGTGATCGGGCGGCGCGCAGGCGCCAAGGTCTACGCGGCGATGAATATTCTGATGGTGCCGGGGCGGCAGTTAGCGCTGGTCGACACGGCGGTTAACCTTGATCCGACGGCGGAGCAGGTGGCGGAAATCACAGTCCTGGCCGCTGATCAGCTGAGGCGCCTGGGAATCGTGCCGCGGGCAGCGCTCGTTTCGCATTCCAACTTTGGCTCGAGCGATGCGCCGTCGGCGGTGAAGATGCGCGAAGCGTTGGCGCTGATTCGTCAGCTGGCGCCGGACCTCGAAGTCGACGGCGAAATGCACGCCGACGGCGCGATCGATGACTCGATTCGCAAATCGATCATGCCGTTTTCCACACTGACCGGCGATGCCAATTTGCTGGTGTGTCCGACGCTCGATGCCGCCAATATTTCCTACAACCTGCTGAAGGCGACGGCTGGCAACAACATCGCGATCGGCCAGATGCTGCTCGGTGTCGCAAAGCCGGCAAATATTCTGACGCCGGCGGCAACGGTACGGCGCATCGTCAACATGACGGCGGTGACAGTGCTCGAAGCCAATTCTGTACGGCAGGCTGAATTGCTCTAACTAACTGCTCTAAGAAAAGTCGCCACCCACCGTTTGCAACGCTGCGAGTGCGGCGAGCCCCGCGGTCTCGGTTCGCAACACTCTGGGTCCCAGGCGGTACGCTGCGTAGCCAAGCTGATGGGCAAGTGTGACTTCGTCGTCGTCAAATCCACCTTCAGGTCCGACCGCAATTGCGACGCCATCGGCCACCGGAGTTTTCGCCAGCGACGTATCAGCATTCGGATGTAGCAATACTCCTCGCATGTTGCCGCTGAGGCCTGCCCGCAGAGACGCAGCAAGCGTCGGGCTCGCTTCGATATGCGGAAGGCGGTTGCGTCCGCATTGTGCACACGCCGCAACGATCAGCTCGCGCAGATGCTCGATCCTTTTGCCTAATCGATCGCCAGTGAGACGCACGACGCAACGTTGGGCGGGCGCCAGCAAGATCGAGTAGACGCCGAGCTCGACGGCTTTCTCGATCGTCCACTCGAGTTTGTCGGCCGCGACCCACGACTGCACCAGCGTCATGCGTAGAGGCGACTCGCGCTCTATCGCTACAAAGGTGTCGATCGATGCGTAAGCGTGTGATCCGGTGACGGAGAGCCGCGCGGCGAACTCGCCGCTCGTGCCGTTAAACAACACGATCGGATCACCCTCGCGCAAACGCATCACGCGCAAAGCGTGATGTGCGACGCCCTCAGGTAACACGATCCTCGTATTGATTGCGAGCGGCTCGTCGACAAAAAAGCGCGCCGCTCGCATGCGTGTAAATCGCTGATCGCTAGGCCGCTTGCAACTGTGCGGCGCGCACCGGCTCCTCGGCCACGACCTTTGGTTGCACTAAATCCTGCACGAATACCGGCAGAGCAAACAGCGCGGAATGTAGCGCTGGATGGTAATAACGCAGATCGCCGACGCGCCGTTCGCTGACGCGCTGTGCAATGACGTCGGTAGTGATCGCACGCGGGTCGATCGTGTCGCTCGCGACCGCGAGGCACCACAAAGAACCGTAAAGCGGTACGAACAATGACATCGGCGCAACGTGACGGAAGACTTTGCGCAGGTTGGTTGCATTTTTTCGTACCGTTTCTGCCTGGTAGACGGGCGAACCGAGATGTAGAGTCAACATGCCGCCCTGCCGCAAGATGCGCTGGCACATCTTGAAGAATTGCTCTGAGTACAAGTGAGATGCGGGCGTATCGGGATCCGTGAGGTCAAGCACGATCATGTCGAATCGTTCGGCAGTCGACTTCACAAATTCGAACCCGTCACCGACCGTTACTTCGAGCCGCGGATCATCGAAGACACCTTTGTGGATCGCACGCAGCCATTTCTTCGAGACGTCGATAACGACAGGATCGAGCTCGGCCATCACGATGCGCTTGACGCTCGGATGCTTCAGCAGTTCTTCCGATGAACCGCCGTCACCTCCGCCGATAACCAGGATTGATTCGGGATTCGGATGCACCAAGGCGGCCGGGTGCGTCATGCACTCGTGATAGAAGAACTCGTCGGCTTCGGAAGTCATCATGCGGCCGTCGAGGCGAAAAAGTTTTCCAAACTGCTGCGTCTCGTAAACCTCCACTTTTTGATACGGGGACTGGATTTGCGCCAGCGTCTTGGTGGCTGTCGTCCCGTAACCGGAATGCGCGTTGAGCCAGTCGAAAATCAAGTCGTCTTTTTCGGCCTGGCTGCCGGCGGCCGCTGGGTTGCCCGCCGTGCCGGCGGCCAGATCGCCCCGTGTGATGCGGTTGACAACGTGATTTTTGGGCCGGAACGCAAGCATCAGCGTTTCGAACAATTGCTCGGCCATACCCGTGTTGTCGTCGGTGAAATTACAGACGTAAACGTCGAGGGTGACGCCACGCCGTTCAGGCCACGTGTGAATCGCCAGATGTGATTCGGCGAGCAGCAGCGTGCCGGTGATGCCCCCCGCCTCGCCGTTCCATTCAGGAAATCGATGCCAAGCTTGATCAACGATAGTCAACTTCGACTCGTTGGTCGCGTCCCGGCAAACCTTGGAGAGTGTTTCAAGATCCGTTAAAAGCGCTGCGCTACAGCTGCAGTCGAACAGATCGCCAGTCAGGTGAAGGCCATTCATCTTCGTCCCCCAGCAGGTCCGCCCTAATCGACCTGAAGCGCGACTTGCGTCGCAACCCCACGATACGGGACCCATGCGCTGTGGCGCGGCGTATGAGTCGTGCGACCAAAGTGAAAACTCTCTGGCTGCCCACTGGCTATGACGGGAGTGCTGCCTAACCTAACGGCTCGTTGCCTTCGCTCGTTCGCACGAAAAACCCTGCGCTCATTTGCGTAACGAATGTCTGGCGCCCGTTGCTTCCTTTTGGTTCCGGATCGAATTTGGAAAAGCGCCGAATGATATCCGAAATCGCCGCCGATTTATCAATCACCCGCACAGTATTTCACTGCGCAGTACGCTCCAAAGTGGAGCTGCAACACCGTATTGCAAGTGCCGCGCCCAAGGCGATTTAAACGCTTTGCTACCATTTCGTGCTTTGCAGCCGTGGCACAGATGAACGACCGGTTTGAGAGCAACGTCAGCGCACCTCTTGCGTTGTCCGAAATGCCGGTGACGATGATGGCGAACGCCATTCGCGCGCTTGCCATGGATGCGGTGCAGGCGGCCAACTCCGGCCATCCAGGCATGCCGATGGGCATGGCGGACATTGCCGTGGCACTCTGGGGTCGCCACCTTTCGCACAATCCGGCCAATCCGCACTGGCCAAATCGCGACCGTTTCGTTCTTTCCAACGGCCATGGCTCGATGCTGCAATATGCATTGCTGCATTTGACGGGCTACGACCTGCCGTTACAGGAGTTGAAGAACTTCCGGCAACTGCATAGCCGGACGCCAGGCCACCCGGAGCTCGGCATCACCCCCGGCGTCGAAACAACGACCGGTCCACTTGGGCAAGGATTTGCGAACGCCGTCGGACTGGCGCTTGCCGAAAAGTTGCTTGCAGCGGAATTCAATCGGCCGGCGTTCGACATCGTCGATCAATACACCTATGTGTTCATGGGTGACGGTTGCATGATGGAAGGCATTTCACACGAAGCGGCGTCACTCGCCGGCACTTGGCGATTGAACAAGCTGATTGCTGTCTACGACGACAACGGGATTTCGATCGACGGCGAAGTCAAGGACTGGTTTACCGACAACACCCCGAAACGGTTCGATGCCTACGGCTGGCACGTGATTGGCCCAATGGACGGGCACGACGTTGAAGCGGTCGACCGCGCCATCGGCGACGCAAAACGTCAAACCACGAAGCCAACGTTGATCGTGGCGAAGACGATCATCGGCAAGGGCTCGCCAAACCGCGCCGGCACCGAGAAAGCGCACGGCGAAGCATTGGGCGAAAAGGAAGTC
>JBDTQZ010000143.1:0-5673 GCA_039931935.1 Burkholderiaceae bacterium
TGGCCTGGCTTTCCTCACGGACCGCCCCGGCGCTGTCGAGCGGTTGCTCGAGCGTGGTGTGCTGACTGACGATGTGCGAAAGATCACACGCAACCGCCAGCCGGGACGTTGCTGCATCGAAGGGTGTCAGGTCCCGACGGCGCCGGTCGTGGTTCCATTGCCGCAGATCGGCACTGTGCCCGCGCGATCTGTACTGCCGCTACGAAAGACGGGCACTACGAACTGAGAGTTGCAGCGTGCGCCTTCGGTCCGAGCACTCGTTTCTTTTAGTCGTCGATGTGCAGACGCAGCTCGCACCGCGTGTTGACGGTGCAGAGCAAGTCATTACGAAGTGCGCATCGTTAATGAAGGCGGCGCGTCTACTGAAGCTTCCCGTTCGAGTCACCGAACATTGCGCTGATCGCATCGGGCATTCGGTGCCGCAGATTGCCGCTTTGACGCAGCAAGGAGAGCTGTTGTCGAAGACGCACTTCTGTTGCACCGACGAGCCCGATGTTATGGCCAAGTTCGACGCGCTCGACCGCAAGCAGGCGGTCATTGTCGGCATGGAAGCGCACGTGTGCGCGATGCAGGCCGCGCTCGGTCTCGCTGACCATGGCTATGACTGCTTCTTTGTGCAAGACGCGTCCGGCTCGCAGCGCACCTCAGATCATGCGGTCGCAATCGAGCGTCTGCGGATGAACAACGTGCAGATCGTCACCACCGAAATGGTGATGTTCGAGTGGCTGAAGCGGGCCGACGAGCCGGAGTTCCGCGAGTTGCTGAAGATCGTGAAGGGTGTCTGATAGTCGGCGTTGGATGGTGCACGTAGTGAGACAGGCATCACGCGCGGACATCGCCGCGATTCATCAGGTGCGAATGTCGGTCCGCGAGAATCAACTAACTCGTAGCGTCATCTCCGAGCGCGACTACATTGATCATTTGGAGACTCTGGGACGCGGTTGGGTCATCGAAGTCGGCGATCGGATCGTCGCGGTCGTGGTGGCCAACTCGCGTAACGGGCACATATGGGGCCTGTTTGTGCATCCCAAATTCGAGCGGCGCGGTTTCGGCAGGCGCTTGCTCGACACGGCTGTCAACTGGCTGTGTGCGCAGGGGCTGACGCAGCTGTGGCTGACGACTGCTCCCGGGACACGCGCGCAGGGGTTCTACGAGGCGGCTGGCTGGAGTGCCGCGGCCGTGACTGAGCACGGTGAAATACGATTGAGCTGAGCAAGCGTGTCGACAACCTCCAATGACTTGTTTGGACCGTCGCAATTGTGGCCGGTCGGACTGACGTACACGCTCGATTTCATCGACGCCGATGAAGAAAACCAACTGCTCTCGGCAATACGCGACGTGCCGATGCACGACGCTCAATACTATGAATACACGGCAAAGCGCCGTGTCGCGAGCTTCGGTTCAAGCTATGACTTCGAATCGAGACAGCTGCACGACGCGGCTCCTGTACCTGCGTTCTTGGCTTCGCTGTGCCGGCGCTTGGGCGAGCGCGTTTCGCTTCCCGAAGATTCCTTCGCGCAAACCTTGATTACAGAATATCGGCCCGGCACACCCTTGGGCTGGCATCGCGACGCATTGAACTACGAATTGGTCGCCGGCGTCTCGTTGGGCGGCCGGTGTCGGATGCGCTTTCGGCCTTACCCACCGCGCCGCGGACGCGATCCGAGAACATTCGCGCTCGAACTCGAGCCACGCTCGTTGTACGTCATGCGCGACGACGTACGCTGGAACTGGCAACACAGCATCCCTGCTACGCCTGAGCATCGGTGGTCGATCACGTTTCGTACATTGCGAAACTCGCCGAAGGATTTGTAACTCTGCCGTGTATTGTCGCGGTGGCATTTCTGCCTAGGCGACTCCAAGCGATCCGAAAAAAGTGAAATGAAGCGTTTGCTGCGCACCGCTGTGCTCTTGGGTCTGACGCTGGACGGATTGGCGGCGTGCGGTGACTTTCTGACGGATTCGGCCACGCGGGTCGCGAACGATCTTCAAAAGGCCGCAGAGGCGATGCAGCGATCATCGGCGGCGACTTACACGCTGGTTCATCGACCGAAGGCATCGCCCGAAGGATGCGCACATGACTATTCGTTTCAGCTCAGCCGCCACTCGTCGATGCTGATGTGGTGCAAGTCGCCCGACGGTGAGAAAAACGTTGCCAGCCACGCAACGACGTCTCACTTGCCGTACGTCGATGTGCCGGAGCAGATCAATCTGGAAAAGCGAGCGGGTGAGCCGATCACTTTCGAGCTGCAGAAAACATTGGGCAAGCCTGTGGTGGTGCGTGCGTACTAAAGCGTTTGTTTTTGTGTTGCTGGCAGCTGGCGCTTCTTCAGCCGTTGCGATCGAACTGCAAGGTCACCGCGGTACACGCGGCCTTGCTCCCGAGAACACGCTGGCCGCCTTCAAGACCGCGCTTGCGATCGGCGTTACCACGCTCGAAACGGATCTTGCGCTCACGCGCGACGGCGTACTGGTGCTATCGCACGAACCCTACTTGAATGCGGCGCTGATACGCGGCTCCGATGGCCGCTGGCTCAGCGAAGATGGACCACCTATTTTCTCGTTGAACGCGGCGGATCTCACGCAGTACGACGTCGGCCGCCTGAACCCGGCGCACAAATACGCCGCGCAGTGGATCGAACAGAAAGCGAGAGACGGCGAGCGCATTCCAACCCTGCAACAGTTGTTCGATGTGGCACGCGAAGCCGTTTCTCCTGGCGGCCAGCCGGTGCGTTTCAACATCGAAACCAAGATTACGCCGACCAGCGGCGACATCACACCGGGCGTGGAAAGCTTCGCGCGCGCGGTCGTCGGTGCGGTTCGCGCCGCCAAGATGAGCGATCGTGTCACGGTGCAATCATTCGATTGGCGAACCTTGCGTGAAGTAAAGAAACGTGCGCCTCAATTGGAAACCGCGTGCTTGACGATCGACTCGCCGAACATGAACACTGTCTTGCCCGACCCATCCGGTGCATCTCCGTGGCATGCCGGACTGAAACTTGCCGATTATGGCGGGTCCGTGCTGCGCATGGCACAAGCAGTGGGATGCAGCATCTGGTCGCCCTTCTGGCGCAATGTGACTGCCGAAAATATTGCCGAGGCACATGCGTTAAAGCTGAAAATCATTCCGTGGACCGTCAACGATCCTGCTGAAATCGAGCGTCTGGCGGCGCTGGGTGTCGACGGGATCATCACCGACTATCCGGACCGCGCACACCGGGCACTGGCGGCTCGAAGCATTCCGATCTATTGACCATCGGTATACTGCGCCGTTACCGGTAACGCTGTTGCAAACAGCGTAAGAAACAAGATGATCAAGTACGCGAGATGATCAAGTACGTGTTCGTTACCGGTGGCGTGGTCTCCTCTCTCGGAAAAGGGATCGCCGCCGCCTCCCTCGCCGCGATCCTCGAATCGCGCGGCCTCAAAGTCACCCTAATAAAGCTAGACCCGTACATCAATGTCGATCCCGGCACGATGTCGCCGTTTCAACACGGCGAAGTGTTCGTGACCGAGGACGGTGCCGAAACGGATCTCGACCTGGGGCACTACGAGCGTTTTATCTCGGCCAAGATGCGGAAGGTGAATAACTTCACCACGGGCCAGATTTACGACTCGGTGATCAAGAAAGAGCGGCGCGGTGAATACCTGGGCAAGACGGTACAGGTCATTCCGCACGTGACCAATGAGATTCAGGATTTCATCGAGCGGGGCGCGCGCGCCGCGTGGGACGGCAAAGCCGACGTCGCGATCGTCGAAATCGGCGGCACCGTCGGCGACATCGAATCGTTGCCGTTTGTCGAAGCCGTGCGGCAGATGAAATTGCGCCTGGGCCAATCGTCGGCGTGCTACGTGCACCTGACGCTGGTGCCGTTTATCCCTTCGGCCGGCGAGTTGAAGACAAAGCCAACGCAACACAGCGTGCAGAAGATGCGCGAGATCGGGATCTCGCCCGACGTTCTGTTGTGCCGCGCCGATCGTCCAATCCCGGAAGAGGAGCGCGCCAAGATTTCATTGTTTTCCAACGTGCCCATCGACGCCGTGATTTCGGCGTGGGATGTCAGCTCTATCTACAAGATTCCGTCGATGCTGCACAAGCAGGGACTCGACGAAATTGTGTGCTTCAGGCTCGGCATCATTGCCAAGCCCGCTGACCTGTCGAGCTGGGACAAGCTGGTGTACGCGCTCGAACATCCCGAACACGAGGTCACGATCGGTATGGTCGGCAAGTATGTCGAGCTGTCGGACTCGTATAAGTCACTGGTCGAAGCGCTGATGCACGCCGGCATCAACACGCGCACAAAGATCAACATCGAGTACCTGGATTCCGAGCAGATCGAGAGTGACGGAATGGCGCTGCTTGATCGGGTCGATGCGGTGCTGGTGCCGGGCGGCTTCGGACGGCGAGGCACCGAAGGCAAGATCGCAGCGATCCGTCACGCCCGTCAGAACCGTTTGCCGTATCTCGGAATTTGTCTTGGCATGCAGCTGGCGACAATCGAGTTTGCGCGCAACGTGTGCGGGCTCGAGGGTGCGAACTCGACCGAGTTCGATCCCGACACGCCGCACCCGGTCGTCGCCCTGATCACCGAATGGACCGATCGCACCGGTCGCATCGAGCGGCGCGATGCACAGTCCGATCTCGGCGGCACGATGCGGCTCGGTTCACAGAAATGTCCGGTCGAGCGCGGCACACTGGCGGCGCGCATCTACGGCACCGAGGTCAACGAGCGCCATCGTCATCGGTACGAGGTCAACAACGCCTACGTGCCGCAGCTTGAAGCTTGTGGCTACACGGTTTCCGCGCGCACGCCGAGCGAGAAACTAACGGAGATCATGGAGCTACCCTCACATCCGTTTTTTATCGGCGTTCAGTTTCACCCCGAGTTCACTTCGACACCGCGTCACGGGCATCCAATGTTCAAGGCGTTTATCGAAGCGGCGCTGGCGAGTAAGCAGGCACGCTCTGAGGCAGCCAGCGACGTAAAAATCGCGCCGATTTCCCATAAGGCCGCCGCGTGAGCGCGGCGCCGGGCCGCCCCAGGCAGCGCTCGCGTCCCCCGCGGGGGGACCGCGCGAAGCGCGAGGGGGCAACATGAAGCTGGCGGGTTTTGAAGTTGGACTTGACCGGCCGCTGTTTTTGATCGCGGGGCCGTGCGTGATCGAGTCCGAGCAGATGGCGATCGACACCGCAGGTCGCTTGAAGGAAATCACAAACGCGCTGGGCGTTCCGTTCATCTACAAGTCGAGCTTCGACAAAGCCAATCGCAGCTCGGGCAAGAGCTTTCGCGGCCTCGGCATCGATGAAGGGTTGCGAATTCTCGGTGCGGTAAAAAAGCAGATCGGCGTACCGGTGCTGACCGACGTACACGAGGAAGACGAGATCAAGCCCGCAGCCGCAGTAGTCGATGTTCTGCAAACGCCGGCGTTTCTGTGCAGGCAAACCGATTTTATTCGGGCTTGCGCTGTCAGCGGCAAACCGGTCAATATCAAGAAGGGCCAATTTCTCGCGCCCGGCGATATGAAGAATGTCATCGACAAGGCGCGCGACGCCGCACGCGAAGCCGGTTTGCCGGAAGACAGCTTCATGACGTGCGAGCGCGGCGCATCGTTCGGTTACAACAATCTGGTTTCCGACATGCGCTCGCTGGCGATCATGCGCGATACCAACGC
>JBDTQZ010000144.1:0-5672 GCA_039931935.1 Burkholderiaceae bacterium
CGCCGTCGATCAAGCGCTGAGGGGATAAACATGAAACGTAAACATGTGCTGGCAGTTTTGTCGGCGATCGGCAGTGCCGTGCTGATTGGATGTGCGACTTACGACGCGCCTACGCGCGAGGAAACGCTGCAGGTCGTCAACAGCTCGTTTCGCGACCGTGGCATTGCGAAGCTGGATCGACTCAAGCAGTCCGATACGCAGATCGCGTGCTCGCAAGCGGCACTTACCGGCAAGGAATTGCCGAAGGACGTGAGTGCTCGACTCGAAAAGCAGGCGCTGGCAACGGTCAAGTATCCGGCCGACGGCGTGTACCTGGGCGACTTCAAGGAAGGCGAGCGGATCGCGCAGGTTGGCCGCGGGCTGCAATGGAGCGACAACGACAAGACAGTGGCCGGCGGCAATTGCTACGCGTGCCACGAGTTATCGTCGCAGGAGCTCGCATTCGGCAATATCGGGCCATCGCTTAAGGGTTACGGAAAGCTGCGCGGCAACTCGAAGGAAGTGATGACGTACACGTGGAGCAAGCTGTGGAACTCGCATGCGACCAACGCGTGTTCGCAGATGCCGCGCTACGGCGACGCCAACATCCTGACGACCGCGCAGCTGAAGGATGTGATGGCGCTGCTGCTCGACCCAAACTCGCCTGTCAATAAGTAGAAAAGGTAGCCACGACCGCTTTGCATAGGCTGTTGTTAGCGCTTGCAGGCGCACTGCTGGTCGCAGCCGCGCCTGCGCTGGCGCAGAGTGCGGGTGAAGTCGGAAGTGTCGTTACCTGGCGCGATGTGCCATTGATCGACGGTCGCACGCTGAAGGCGGCCGAGCTCAGCGGTAGCGCAGTCGTCGTGCAAATCTGGGCGTCATGGTGTCCGTTCTGCGCTGCGCAGAACCCGCACGTGCAGAAGCTGCACGACGCCTACACGAATCGTGGCCTGAAGGTACTGGCGTTTTCCATCGATCAAACCGAGCAGGCGGCGAAGGATTACATGGCAAAGCGCGCCTACACGTTCAACGTTGCGATGCGCAGCGACGACGCGAATCGGTGGTTCGGCCGCAACCGTACTCTGCCCGAGACGTATGTCGTCGATGCGAAGGGCAAAGTCGTGTTCGCGCATCGTGGAGAGATGTTTCCCGAGGACATCGCAGCGCTGTCGCGGTTCGCAGCGAAATAAGTGGACCGCCGCGAATTCTTGCAGCTGCTTGCCGTTGCTGCATCGGCGGGGATGCCGATTGCATCGCGCGACGCGCTCGCCGCGGCGCCTTCGTCATCGCGCATGTATGACGTGCCGCGCTTCGGCAATGTTCACTTTCTTCACTTCACCGATTGCCATGCGCAGCTGCTGCCGATTCATTTCCGGGAGCCGAGCGTCAATCTGGGTGTCGGTGCGGCAGTGGGTCAGCCGCCACACCTGGTCGGCGAGCATTTGCTCAGACACTTCAACATTGCACGCGGTACACCACAAGCGCACGCCTTTACGTATCTAGACTTCGTGCAGGCTGCGCTCACCTATGGCAAGGTGGGCGGCTTCGCTCATCTGTCTGCGCTGATCAAGCGCATGAAGGCAAGCCGGCCTGGCGCGCTGCTACTTGACGGCGGCGACTCGTGGCAAGGTTCAGCTACTGCGCTCTGGACCAACGCCCAGGACATGGTCGACGCGAACAAGCTGCTCGGCGTCGACGTCATGACCGCACACTGGGAAATGACTTACGGCGCGAAGCGCGTGCAGGAGATCGTCGACAACGACTTCAAAGGGCGCATCGACTTCATTGCCCAGAACATCAGGACCGCGGACTTCGGCGACCCAGTGTTTCCGCCGTACACGATGAAGGAAATGAACGGTGTTCGGATCGGCATCATCGGCCAGGCGTTTCCATACACGCCGATTGCGAACCCGCGCTACTTCGTGCCTGACTGGAGCTTTGGCATCCAGGAAGAGAACATGCAGAAGATGGTCGACGAAGTGCGCGGCAAAGGAGCGCAGGTCGTCGTCTTGCTGTCTCACAATGGGATGGACGTCGATCTGAAAATGGCGAGCCGGGTGCGCGGCATCGAAGCGATTCTGGGTGGTCACACGCACGATGGAGTACCGCAGCCGACGCTGGTTAAGAACGTAGGCGGCACGACGCTGGTGACTAACGCCGGCAGCAACGGCAAGTTTCTTGCGGTGCTCGACTTCGACGTCAAGGGCGGCAAGATCAGCGACTATCGTTACAAGCTGTTGCCTGTATTTTCCAATCTGCTTCCGGCCGACGTCGAGATGGCCGCCTACATCGCTCGGGTTCGAGCACCGCACGCGGCGCGACTCTCGGAAAAGCTCGCGGTCACCGAGGGGCTGCTGTATCGGCGGGGAAATTTCAACGGCACGTTCGATCAGCTGATCTGCGACGCGCTAATGCAGGTGCGCGGTGCGGAGATTGCCTTTTCGCCCGGTTTTCGCTGGGGAACTTCGCTGCTTCCCGGCCAGGCGATTCTGATGGAACACCTGCTGGACCAGACGGCAATCACGTATCCGCACACCACGGTCAACGAACTGTCGGGTGCCACGATCAAGACGATTCTTGAAGACGTGGCCGACAATTTGTTCAACCCCGATCCATACCTGCAGCAGGGCGGTGACATGGTGCGAGTCGGCGGACTGCAATATTCGATCGACCCGCTCGCGAAGATCGGCGCGCGCATCGGCGACTTGCGGTTGGGCGACAAGCCGCTCGACGCCGACAAAGTCTACAAAGTTGCCGGTTGGGCGCCAGTGGCCGAAGGCGCACAGGGCGAACCTGTCTGGGAAGTGGTGGCCACTTATTTGCGAGATCGCAGAACGCTGAAGCTGCCGCGATTGAACTTGCCGGCGATCAAGGGCGCGCAGTCCAACCCTGGGTTCGCGCGAGCATGAAGCCCGCGACGCGGCGGCAGTTACTCATCGCTTTGCTGCTGTCACCGAGGCTGCTGCACGC
Organism: Burkholderiaceae bacterium; assembly: GCA_039931935.1. Taxonomy (GTDB): domain Bacteria; phylum Pseudomonadota; class Gammaproteobacteria; order Burkholderiales; family Burkholderiaceae_F; genus JACCZX01. The sequence goes on from JBDTQZ010000144.1 coordinate 2,950, forward strand.
CCAGCGAAGCGCGGCGGAGGATTTACTCCCTCCACTCGACGATCTACGGGTTTTAGCGAGTTTGGTTGTGCGTCACAAGGCGCCGCTGCTGATTCTTTTCAGCACGCCGGGATGTCCGTACTGCCGGGAAGTCCGGCGCAACTATCTCGCACCGCGTGTCGCGGAGCAGGCGGACAGAGTGACTCCGGAGCTTTTGCTGCGCGAAACCGATATCACTTCGGAGCGAACCCTTACTGATCTATCAGGAGGGCGTATCACCGAGGCGGCCTTCGCGCTTCGCCATCATGTGCGAGTGGTGCCGGTCGTGACGCTTCTCGATTCATTGATGAGGCCAATTGGCGAGCCGTTGGTCGGCCTGGACCGCTCGGGTTTCTACGAGGCCTACCTTGCGTCGGCGATCGCTGCATCCCGCAAGTATCTGCGGCAAACTTCGTAGTCTGTTGGGCCGCAATGTGCGTTAGGGAGCTCTACGCGTTTTCGGCGGAACGGTGCTCGTACAAGGAGTGTTCGGATGAAGCGAAAAAATTTAGCTTTGCTGGCAGTCACTGTGATGGTCAGCATCGGCGGCGCAACCGCGACGCAAATCCGCAAGCCTGATCCGGCCCCACCCGAAGCGGTTTCGCGTTACGTGGTCGGCACTCGCCTTGGCTACATCACATGCAGCAACAAGTATCGCGACTACGTCGACAAATATGAACGCTTTGCGCTGGTCAACGAGGGGCAGAACACGGTGACCGGCTCGCCACCGTCGGACGAGGACTATCGAGCATGCGTGGAGGAAACGCTGGTCAAGGGCCGCGGCATGTACGGCTCTGTCTCCAAGCAGACGTTAACCACGTCTTCCAAAGGCCCATTGAAGGACTATCAGACGGCTTGGGAGAGTTCGCTTTCAACGCTCGGGCGCCCGGGTGGCGAGAAGCCCGCTGAGTATCGCGCGCGTCAGAGCAAGGTCCTGGCACGACTCGATGAGCTACAACGCAAATTGGAAACGCAAGCCAAGACCAACACGCACTAGTTTTGTGTGATACGGTTTCAGCTACGTGCAGTAGCCGAGCTTCCGTAGAGGCTTGCGCCATTCCTATTTTCGTTGAGGAGTTGTCTCCATGACTAGTCCTACCGATATTTCTCGCCGCCGAATGCTTGTCGCAGGTTCGGGCGCGCTCGCTGCAGCAGGCCTGGCCGGTGCTTCACGCGTCGCTGCGCAAACAACGCCGGCAGCGCCTGCCGCGGCATCGCAAGCGAAGCCGCTTCCCGCCTACGTTGCTTGGAAGGATGCCGGCAGCGTGATCGTGCATTCTCCGAACACGATCGAGACGAAGCGCACTGCGTTCGGCTCGAGCATGATTACGCCCGCCGATCGCCTGTACGTCCGCAATAATCTTGCGCCGCCGGATGTTTCGATCGTCGCCAACCGCGATGCATGGAATCTTGCAGTCGAAGGGGTTAAGCAACCGCGCACGCTGACGTTGGCCGAACTGAAAACGCTCGGCCTTGAAACCGTTGCGATGGTTTTGCAGTGCTCGGGCAACGGACGCGCCTATTTTCCCACCAAGAAGAGCGGTACCCAGTGGACGGTCGGCGCGGCAGGCAATGTGATCTGGAGCGGAGTCCCTGTGCGTGCGGTGGTCGACGCGCTTGGTGGACCGAGCGCCGGCGTTCGCTTCATAACGGGCACCGGCGGCGAAACCATGCCAGCCGGCATCGACCCGAAGACGGTGATCGTCGAGCGTTCGGTTCCGATCAGCGCGCTCGCCGATGCGCTGTTGGCTTGGGAGATGAACGGGGAGCCGCTGCCGCATGCGCATGGCGGCCCGCTGCGGTTGATCGTGCCGGGCTATACCGGCGTCAACAACGTCAAGTACATCAAGCGGCTTGCATTCACACGCGACGAAACCGATGCGGTGATCCAGCGCACTCGCTACCGGATGCACCCGAACGGCACCAAGGCTGATCCGAGCTATCCGTCAGTATGGGAGATGGGCCCGAAGTCGTGGATCGTATCTCCGGCGCCGGAGGCCGGCCACCCGCGTGCGGGTTGGGTTCAGATCCAAGGCGTCGCTATGGGCGGCATGCAGGCGCCGCGCAAAGTCGATGTATCGCTCGATGGCGGCAAGAGCTGGCGCGAGGCGAGCTTTATCGGTCCCAACATGGGCCGCTATGCATGGCGTCCGTTCGTGCTGCAGGCGCAATTGAAGCCCGGCACGTATGTGATCGCATCGCGCGTGACTGACTCGCAGGGCAAGGTGCAGGAAGAGGTCACCCCTGACAATGCCAGCGGTTATGCGAACAGCGGCTGGCGAATCCACGCAGTCACTGTCAACGTTGCTTAACTAGACCGATATGAGGGCGCGGGTCGCAGCGCTGCTCGCGCTTGCCTGCAGCATTGCGCAGGCAGCCGATGGCGATGACGCAGGCCGAAGGTTGTTCGTCAAGGACGCAACGCCGCCGTGTGCGCTCTGCCATACGCTCGCCGATGCCGGCGCGACTGCGAATGTGGGCCCGTCGCTCGACGAATTGAAACCTGACGCACTGCGCGTCACGGAAGCCGTAAAGGCCGGCATCGGAGCGATGCCGGCCTATACGCAGCTTTCCGCCGAACAGATACAAGCGCTTGCGCGGTACGTCGCGCGCGCCTCGGGCGGGGCGAAGTAGGTCGAGTCGTCTCGACCTCGGGCAGAATCGCGGCTTCGGAGGCGTGGCCGAGCGGTTTAAGGCACCGGTCT
>JBDTQZ010000145.1:0-5620 GCA_039931935.1 Burkholderiaceae bacterium
CGCAAGGTGTGACCGATATCTTCGGCATTGTCGGCTCGGCGTATATGGACGCGCTCGACATTTTTCCAGCAGCCGGTATCCGTTTCATACCGGTTGCGCACGAACAAGGTGCCGTTCATATGGCTGACGGCTATTCGCGCGTGTCGGGTCGTCACGGTGTATGCATCGGCCAGAACGGCCCGGGCGTTACCAATTTTGTAACCGGCATTGCGGCCGCCTACTGGGCGCACTCACCGGTCGTTGTGATCACCCCGGAGACGGGTTCCATGACGATGGGGCTCGGCGGCTTTCAGGAGACCGAGCAACTGCCGATATTCTCAAAGATCACAAAGTATCAGGGCCATGTGATGAATCCGAAGCGCATCGCCGAGATTACGGCCCGCTGCTTTGACCGTGCGCTGCTCGAAATGGGAACGACGCAACTCAACATTCCGCGCGACTTTTTCTATGGCGACATCCAGGTCGAAATTCCGCAGCCGATCCGCATTGGCCGCGGTGCCGGCGACGAAGCCGCACTGGACGAGGCCGCGCGCACGCTGGCAGAGGCCAAATTTCCAGTCATTCTCGCGGGTGGCGGCGTGATGTTCGCCGAAGGCATGAAGGAGGCCGTTGCATTGGCTGAGTTGCTTCATGCGCCGGTCGCGAACAGTTACCTGCACAACGACACGTTTCCCGCGTCGCATCCGCTGTGGTGCGGCCCACTCGGCTATCAGGGCTCGAAAGCGGCGATGAAGCTGATCAGCCAGGCCGACGTTGTGTTGGCACTCGGTTCTCGCCTCGGACCGTTCGGCACACTCGCGCAATACGGTTTGGACTACTGGCCGAAGAACGCGAAGATCATCCAGATCGATACCGACGCCAAGATGCTTGGCTTGGTCAAGCCGATCTCGGTCGGCATCTGCGGCGACGCCAAGGCAGCCGCGCTCGCGCTGGTACGCCGTCTGCAAGGAAAGACACTGGCTTGCCAGCAGAACAAAGCGGAGCGCGACGCCAAGATCAAAGCAGAAAAGACCGCGTGGGAAGCCGAACTTGACAAGTGGACACACGAAACCGATCCGTACTCGGTCGAGATTTCAAAGAATTCCAGCCATATGCATCCGCGCCAGATGCTGCGTGAACTGGAGCGCGCAATGCCGAAGCGGGCGATGGTATCGACCGACATCGGCAACATCTGCTCGGTATCGAACTCGTATCTGCGTTTCGAAGAGCCGCGATCGATGCTGGCGGCGATGAGCTTCGGCAACTGCGGCTACGCCTTCCCGGTCGCGTGCGGCGCGAAGGTGGCGGCTCCTGATCGTCCCGCCATCGCTTACGTCGGCGATGGCGCCTGGGGTATCAGCCTGAACGAATTGCTGACGTGTGCGCGCGAGAAGATCGGAATCACCGTTGTGCTGTTCAACAACGAACAGTGGGGGGCGGAGAAAAAGAATCACGTCGACTTTTACTCGCAGCGCTATCAAGGTGTGGAACTTGAAAACCCGAGCTGGGCGGCGGTCGCGAAATCGTTTGGCTGCGAGGGTGTGGTCGTCGACAAGTTGTCCGATGTCGGCGCCGCCCTTCAGCAATCGGTCAAGAACCAAGCCGACGGCAAGACGACGGTGCTCGAGATGATGGTCACCAAGGAACTAGGAGATCCTTTCCGGCGCGACGCACTTTCCAAGCCCATCCGTCACTTGGCCAAATACAAAGAGTATGTCTAACAAACTCAGGGAGATTTCGATGCAACCGCATTCCTCTGCTCCGCCTGCAGTCGTACGTCGCCGGTTGCTTGTTGCCGGAACCGGCGCCACCGTATGCGCGATGCTGCCGTCGCTCGTGCATGCTCAGGATAAATATCCGTCGCGCCCAATTGAGCTGATCGTTCCGTGGGGCCCTGGAGGCGGCGCCGATCAGCTCGCGCGACGCCTCGGCAAGCTGCTCGAACCCGATCTGAAGGTCTCGATACCGGTGATCAATGTGCCGGGCGCCACCGGCAACACGGGGATGACCAAGCTGCTGTCCGCTGCGCCTGACGGTCACACGATGGCGATCTTGATCGGTGACACGCTGTCTACCCTCGCCAGCGGCGGCCGTTGGAAGCTGGCCGATGTCGTGCCGCTCGGGGTGATGATCCGTCAACCGACGGGGCTGTACGTCAAGACAGACAGCAAATACAAAACATTCCAGGACCTGCTGGCGGATGCGCGTACCAACGAGGTCAAGGTGGCGATCCTCGGCTTCGGCAGCGCCGACGAGATTCTCATTAACCAGATAAACACCAAGGGTGCGAAGCTGCGAATGGTGCCGTTCGCTTCGCCGGGCGAGCGCTACTCATCGATCCTTGGCGGCCATGCCGATGTGTTGGTCGAACAGGCAGGCGATATCCGCTCGTTTCTCGACGGCAAGCAGATGCGTCCCCTGGCGTTTTTCGCCGACGCACCTGCGGTCGGCTTCGCCGCAATTCCGCTCGCCAAGGACAGCGGATTTCCGGTCGTCATCAACCAGTTTCGTTCGATCGTGGTGCGCGCCGGCACCGATCCCAAGCAGGTAGCGACGTTGTCGGCTGCGCTGGAAAAGGTTGCCCGCTCGTCGGACTTCGTCAAGTACCTGGAAGACGAGCTTGCCTATCCCGACAGCTTCATCCCGGCTGCGCAGGCCAGCGCATTTCTCGAGCGCGAGCTGAAACTGATCGAGCAGAACACACCGAAAAAATAGGTGCAGGCCACAACGCGTGCGGTGACGGCGCGCGCAGCGATCGGTGAAGGGAGACAGCGATGAAGGAGCGACTGCGGCTGGTATTGCCGTATGGCGTCATGTTGCTGGCCACAGGATGGTTGTACTACGCCGCCACATTGATCGATGCGCCTGGTGGGCTGAGCGCAACACGCATCGGGCCGGACTTCTGGCCCAAGACCATCATCGGCGCGATGGCAGTGCTGTGTATCTACGAGATCGCCAAGCGGCTGATGATTGGCGCCGGCCGCGACGCCGGCGGTTTGACCGAGGGACTCGATCGTCCGCCTGCCACGGCTGATGGCAAACAGATCGAGCCGGACGCACCTGTTGTTGATAACCGCAAACTCGCAGCTGGCCTGGCGCTGATTGCGGGCTTCGTTATCGGTGTCGTCTATCTCGGGTTCGTTATCGCGACGGCGCTTTTCCTGGCGCTGTTCTCCTGGGTTGGCGGCTATCGTCGCGCACTGCCGGTGGCGCTCGTCAGCGTGCTGGGCGCGTTCATTTTGCTGGTGATCTTCATGCGAGTGGCGTATGTGTCACTGCCTCTCGGCATCGGGCCGTTTCATAGCCTGTCGGTACTCATACTGCGGTTGATCGGCGTCTGACTGATGGATGTGCTGTTCAGTCTGCTGCACGGACTGGCCAACGTTTTCACACCGATCAACTTTGCGGTGATCGTGATCGGGTTAGTGCTCGGCATGCTGGTCGCGGTGCTGCCCGGCCTCACGCTGGTGATGGGCGTCGTACTCGCGCTGCCGTTCACCTACAAGATGGGGGTCGAGCCGGCGTTGATACTGCTGACTGCGATGTATGTGTCGGGCACCTACGGCGGCGCCATTACCTCGATCCTGTTCCGTATACCTGGCGAGCCGATGGACGTGCCGCTACTGTGGGACGGCTACGCGATGACGCGCCGTGGACAGGCTGCCAAGGCGCTCGGTTATTCATTGGTGGCCGCGCTAGTGGGCGGGCTACTCTCGGCCGTGATCATGGTGGCGCTGTCGAAACCGGTCGCGAGCATCGCGTTGAGTTTTTCGTCGCCGGAATTTTTCGCGATCACCGCATTCGGGTTGGCAAGCGTCGTCACGCTGAGCGGCGGCTCGCTTGTCAACGCCTTGATCAGCCTGTGCATGGGCCTTTTGATCGCGACCGTCGGCGTGGATGGCATATACGGTGCCGAGCGTTTTGCTTTTGGTGTTCCATTCCTGCAGGACGGCATTGAGTTCCTGTTGGTGATGGTCGGCGCCTATGGCATCGGCGAAGTATTGACGCGCCTGCAGACCGGCTTCGCGGCCCAGCGCGGAGACAGCCAACCCGGCAGCACTGCACTGCGCTTCAAGACAGCGTTTCCGCGGTTGGCCGAACTACTGGCCATCAAGGGTTCGTTCCTGCGCGGCACGGCGACGGGCGTTGTCGTCGGTATCGTGCCCGGTGCGGGAGCCACCGTGTCGGCATTTGTCGCGTACGGCATCGAGGGCCAGTTCGTGTCGACCGGAAAGAACGGATACAAGCTCGGCGACGGCGCAGCGGAAGGCATCGTCGCGGCCAAGTCGGCAGCGACGGCATCAGTCGGCGGAGCGCTGGTGCCGTTGCTGACGATGGGCATTCCCGGCAGCGGCGCGACTGCGATCATTCTGGCCGCCTTTCTGTTGCATGGAATCCAGCCCGGTCCGCAGGTGTTCGTTTCGAGCACTTCGCTGATCTACACCGTGTTCGCCGCAGTGTTCGTCGGTGTGATCGGCATGTGCATTCTTGGCTACTTCGCCATCAAGCCGCTATGCAAGGTGCTCGACGCGCCCGAAGCGCTCGTATCGGCCTTCGTCGTGGTGTTCTGCTTCATCGGCGCGTTCGCCGCACGCAGTAATCTGTCGGATCTTTACGTGATCGCGATCTTTGGGCTGGTCGGTTTCCTGTTCGAACGCTTCAGATTTCCGATCGCGCCACTGGTGCTCGGTACCATCCTGGGCCCGCTGACCGAAAACAATTTCATGACGACGATGGTGAGCTTCAACAACGACTGGACGGTATTCTTCACGCGTCCGATCAGCGGCACGATCCTCGCCGTCTCGATCATCGGACTCGCGTTCCCGTTCCTGCGAATGATTGCAGGGCGCTGGCGCGCGCGGCGCCAAACTCGAGTGGCCGTACATCGATGAATGACCTCGGTGATCGCAGCGTAGCGCCAGCGGCGAACGACATTGCCGAGCTGGTCGCGCTAGCCCGTGCCGCGCAGCTGATCGCCGACGCCTACGATCAGGATCGCGTCGACGAACTGGTCGCGGCCGCCGGCTGGGCGATCATCGAGCCGACGCGCAATCGCGAACTTGCTGAACTCGCGGTAGCTGATACCGGCATCGGCAATGTCGACGACAAGATTCGCAAGAACTATCGCAAGACTTTAGGTTTGTTGCGCGATCTGCAGGGAGCTCGCAGTGTCGGAGTGATTTCGGAAGACGCCGCGCTCGGATTGGTTGAGATTGCACGGCCGGTCGGCGTAGTCGCGGCGATTACGCCGTCGACCAATCCAGCGGCGACGCCGGCCAACAAGATCATTAACGCGTTGAAAGGGCGCAACGCCATCATTGTCGCGCCGTCTCCGAAGGGTTGGTCGACGTGTGCGCGACTGATCGAATTCATTTACCAGCAGTTCGATCGAATCGGCGCGCCGCGTGACCTAGTGCAGCTGTTGCCATCTCCGGTGACGAAGGATTCGACTTTCGAACTGATGCGGCGGGCTGATCTGGTGGTCGCCACCGGTTCGCAAGCCAACGTGCGCGCCGCGTATGCAAGCGGCACGCCGGCGTTTGGTGTCGGCGCCGGCAACGTTGCGGCGATTGTCGACGAGACAGCGGACCTTGCGGCTGCCGCGCAGATGATCGTGCGCTCGAAGATCTTTGACAACGCC
>JBDTQZ010000146.1:0-5612 GCA_039931935.1 Burkholderiaceae bacterium
TGCGCTCATCCGCCTGTGACGGCTCCGCAATGCCGGACGGATGGTTATGCACCAGCAGCACCGCCGCCGCGTTATGCGCCAGCGCCGAGCGAACGACTTCGCGCGGATGCACCGACGCGCCATCGATGGTTCCGCGGAACAATTCCGCCCAGGCAATGATCCGATGCCGATTATCCAGTAATGGTGAGCTCACCATTACTGGATTTATGTGGAGCGGTCGTTTATGTGGAGGACCCGTCTTATTCTTCGGATATAGCCTGATTTTCCTGGTTTCTACTCAACATTACTACGGGCCGAGCGCATGGTGTTCATCCGCATTTCCCGCGGATTCTAGGAGATCACCATGCGTCACCGCATTTTTCCCTCGCGTTATTCGACGGACTATTCTTCCTCTCCTGCGGCGCCCTGGCTTGATGCCTTTGCCGCCTGGCACGCGGCGCAAGGCTATGGCGTTGCTACTTTGCGATCGCATTTACGCGTCGCGAGGCGAGTGCTCGAGGTGCACGGCAGCCTCGCTCTGGACACGCGCTTTTCGGACACGGATCTCAAGCATCTTTTCGCCACGACTGTGCGGCCGAAGCAGTTCGCCGATGCGCGATGGGCTTTTGCCAGGTTCCTTCGCAGTCGCGACCAGTGGATCGATACGCCGCTTCGCCACCGGCATTCAGCGCTGATTGATGCGTACGAGAAGTATCTGCAAGAGATACGCGGGCTTGCGCCCGCCACTATCGACCAGCAGTTGCGCTTCGTGCGCGACTTTCTGAACGCGCACTGCCGGGCATCGCGCGGTGTGCAGGACCTGACGATACGCGATGTAGAACAGTTCATCGCTGTCAAGGCAAAGCGTGTTAGCCGCCGTTGTCTGGGATCAGCAGTTTGCGCATTGCGTTCATTTCTGCGATATGCCCATCAGCGTGGTCTGCTCGGTGCACGGCTCGATGAGATCGACATGCCCCGACGTTTCCGCGATGAGCGGCCACCGCGCGCGGTGCCCTGGGACCTCGCTCAGAAGTTGTTGATGTCGATTGATCGTCGCACGCGCATGGGCAGCCGCGATCACGCGATCCTGTATCTGATGACGCATTTCGGTCTTCGCACCGGCGAGAGCACCCAACTGACGCTCAAGGATATCGACCTGGATCGGCGCTTGCTGCACGTGCCGCAGAGTAAAACACGCCAGGTACTGTCATTGCCACTGAGCGCAGAGGCGCTGCGGATCCTTCGCCGATATCTTCAGTTTGGCCGGCCTCGCACTGCGCATCCACAAGTGTTCCTAAGCGTTAGCGCTCCGCTGGAACCGATGATGCGCGGCGCTATTGCAGAGATTTTCCGCCGCCGCGTGAAGGATGCGGGCCTGCCATTGGCGGGACACTCCCCGTATGGACTGCGGCACGGCTTCGCGATGCGGCTGTTAGAACGCGGCGTCGGCATCAAAGCGATCGGCGATCTGCTCGGCCATCGTACTCTTGAGAGTACCGGCGTGTATTTGCGGCTCAACACCGAGGCGCTACGCGAGGTGGCACTGCCGGTTCCACGATCGAACGCCGCGCAAGCGGTCGGAGGTGCGTCATGAGTCGCACATCGGAGCCGACCCATTTTGAGGCGATCCTGCACCGCTATGTGGATCACCAGCGTGCGCTCGGCTTAAAGTTCGACCGACAAGCCTGGGTTCTGGGGACCGTGGCCAAGCATTTGCGCCGTCGCGGCGCCTCGGATCTGGATGCCGTCCAGTTCGAGACGTGGTGTCACGCGGGCAGCGCCGGCAACCCGAACGCACGGCGCAGCGCCGCACAAATCGTTCACCGCTTTTGTCGGTATCGCCGGCGCCTGGATCCAACGGTGTTTGTGCCGGATGCGAACCACTTTCCACGGCGTATCCCACATCGCCAGCCCGTGATCTTTGGTCCCGCCGAGGTGTCGCGGATGCTGCGCATCGCCGCCACCTATCCCACGCCGAGGCATTTCCCGCTGTACGTCCCCGCGGCTCGCATTGCCGTTATCTTGCTCTATACCACAGGTCTGCGCCGCGGCGAGCTGGCGCACCTGACGCTCGCCGACGTGGACCTAACAGCCGCCACCTTACGGGTGCGTGAGTCCAAGTTCCACAAGTCGCGTTTCGTGCCGCTGTCGTGCAGCACGCTTGCCGCACTTCGAGAGTACTTGCGCGCCCGGCTGGCGCCGCCCTGGGATATCGGCGCCGATACGGCGCTGATTGGTCACCATCATGGTACCCATGATTTCAAGGGCTATTCGATGACCGGCATGAGTCAGTTGGTCCGCAGGATGTTGCACGACGCGAACGTGTGCGATGCGCACGGACGAGCCGCGCATGTGCACGACTTTCGGCACAGCTTTGCCGTACAAGCGTTGCTGCGCTGGTATCGGCAAGGCGCCGACGTCCAGGCCAAGCTCCCCCAGCTATCGATGTACCTCGGCCACGTCTCGATTGTTTCAACGGCCCACTACCTGCACTTCATTCCCGATGTTGCCCGCGCGGCCAGCCGCCAGTTTGGTCGGCAGTTCGGGCATCTGGTTGGAGGTGCAACATGAAGTCCGTCAAACCCAACGCGCTCGCCCGCACGCTCGTTAGGTTCTTCCAGGAGTATCTGCCGACGCTGCGCGGCATGAGCACCCACACCATCCGCAGCTATCGGGACGGCATGGTGTTGTATATGCGGTTTGTTTCCGCACGCAGGCACTGCGGGATCGAGGCGCTCAACATCGAGCACTTCACCGCCGCCAACGTGGAGGAGTTTCTGGCCGATCTGGAACGGGCACGTGGCAACGGGATTCCCTCGCGCAACGTGCGCCTCGCCGCCTTGCATACCTTCGCCCGGTTCGCTGCGAGCGAGGTCCCCGAGCACTTGGTCGAACTACAACGCATCCTCGCCACTCCTTTCAAGCGCGGCAGCCCGCGCGTGCCGCTCGAGTATCTGGATCAGCGAGAGGTCCAAGCCCTTCTGGCGACGACCGCCCGGCCGACCCCTGCACAAGAGCGGGATCAGGCGCTCTTTGCGCTGATGTTCAATACCGGCGCCCGCGTGCAGGAGGCTCTGGATTTGAAGGTCCGCGATGTGCGCCTGGCACCACCCTTTCAAGTGCGGCTGAACGGCAAGGGCAACAAGATTCGGGTTTGTCCGATCTGGGCACACACCGCCACTCGGCTGCGTCGGCTCATCCAGCGCTCGCCGTGGACCTCGGAGCCCGACAACCCGATCTTCGTCAACTTGCACGGCGCGAAGCTCACTCGCTTCGGCGTGCGATATATCCTGCACAAGCGCCTGGCCAAGTGCGCAGAACAGCTCGAGACGCTCAAGGATAAGCGGATCCACCCGCATTCGCTCAGGCACACAACCGCAATCCACTTGCTCAAGGCCGGCGTCGATTTCGCCACCATCAGCCAGTGGCTCGGTCACGCCTCGCTCAACACGACGATGGCTTACGCGCGCGCGGACATCGATTTGAAGCGCCAGGCTCTGATGCAGGTATTTCCCGACGCGCCGCGACCGCCTCGTGCGGGCAAGGTGAGATTGGAGCGCCTGGATGTACTCGGATGGTTGCGACGACTGTGACGTAGCTCCTTGGCCGGGTTGGATCGTGATCGAATCGCGCGTTCACCGTCCAACCCCGGCCGTTAGTAATGTGCATCCGCAACCCACCAAACCGCGTAAATTCACGATCTGATCAGGCGGCGCTACACATTAATGACCGCTCCACATAAATCCAGTAATGGTGAGCTCACCATTACTGGATAACCGGCATCGGATCATTGCCTGGGCGGAGCTGTTCCGCGGAACGATCGATGGAGCGTCAGTGCATCCTCGAGAAGTGGTTCGCTCGGCACTGGCGCATAACGCGGCGGCGGTGCTGCGTCGGGTAAGGATGTGGCCTTGCGACCACATCCTCCCCTAAGAACCGGACTTGATGGTTTCCGCTCATCCGGCTCAAGCCGCTGCAAAGCCCGGCGATGAGGCCGAGCCGGTCATCACGACAACCCAGGCGGGGGATGGGCACGCCGACGCGATTGACCCGTCGATCCTTGACGGTCCCTAAAGTACGTACGCCAGGCCGGATCGTAGGGGTTAGCCTCGGCCCGGATTTTGAGGTGCCGTCGGATGATTGTTTGGTTGGCACAGGCCAACGACAACCAGGACGACGCGCCCGGAGGCGTTCGCTCGCTCGCATCGACTGCAAAACGCCAGCTACGACCGCCAACTCGGTGCCAATACTTTTTCAGCACCCAGTCGGCGTTTTTATTTTGATGCCGGCGCCGCGCCCATCTCCAAAGACAATGCCATAACACCAGGTCCACCTTTCGGAACGTGCGCGACGCCACAATGTGCCGGTGATACCCACACCAACCGAGTAAGACTCGATTCAGCGCAAAGATCAGATCGGTTTGTGTCGCCGCGCAGTTCGCCCGGATGAGCGCCCGCACCTTCTCGAACAACGCATGCACGTTCTTTCGAGACGGTGTGACCAGTAACTTGCCGTTATACTTGCGCAAGTTCTGACCCAGGAAGTCGAACCCTTTACTGATGTGCGTAATGCGGGTCTTTTCCGGCGACAGCGTGAGCCCCCGGATTTGTAAGAACCGCTCAACCAGCGGCTTCACTTCTCGTTCCAACAACTCTTGCGAGTGGCCCGTGATGATGAAGTCGTCGGCATAACGCACGAGATTGACCTTGGGATTGTACTTGGCACGGCCCCGACCCAGATCCTTGCGGACAAAGGCTTCTCGGAGCCTGCGTTCCAATCCGTCCAAGGCCAGATTCGCCAACACCGGTGAGATTACACCGCCTTGTGGCGTGCCCTCATCGGTCGCGAACAGGATTCCCTTCTCGACGTAACCCGCTTGTAACCAACCCCGCAAGATCGCTTTGTCGGTCGGAGCGTTATCTAACAACCACGCGTGACTGATGTGATCAAAACACCCCACGATGTCGCCTTCTAACACCCATTCCGGTGCGCTCTTGCGTGACAGCAACTTAAAACACTGCTCGATCGCATCCGCTGTGGCTCGCATCGGCCGGAAGCCATACGAGTTGTTATCCGCGCGGCTCTCGGCAATGGGGTCGAGGGCTTGCAGGTACAGCGCCTGCATGGCTCGATCGCGCATCGTCGGGATACCGAGCGGGCGCAACTTACCGTTGGCCTTCGGGATATACATGCGTCGCAGCGGTTGCGGTTGATAGCCGCGCCGTCGAAGCGTTCCAATGGCCCCTGCCTTGGCCTCCGCAGAGCGCCAGACTGCACCGTCGACGCCGGAGGTCTCTTTACCTCGATTACTTGTCACTCGCTTCACGGCTAATGCACGACCGCTAAACGAGCGGGTGAGCAGCCACTGCAACGCTTTGACGCGCCCGTGACGGCCCTCCCGTGTTGCCTTGACGATACGCGCTTGCAGCCGCCGCACGTCATGCTCACACTGGTGCCAGTCGATCTGGTCCCATTGCGGCCTGTCGCTGGAAGGTGCACACACAGCGAGTGCTGCGTTCATTTGCGATTCCTTCCCGAAGCGGTTCTACACGCTCTCTCGTCACGAACGACCAAGCGGAAGTGGGCCTGCTTTCGCAGCGAGATCATGTTGTCGTCAAAGACGTAATTTCTAT
>JBDTQZ010000147.1:0-5585 GCA_039931935.1 Burkholderiaceae bacterium
CATTTACTGAACGGCCTCAATCAAAACCAGATGCCGCTCAGCATTCAGATGCGGCACTTGCAATCTGACCGTGCGAGCCACACGCACGTCGAGCATCGAGCGCGTCAGCTCGGCGACTTCGTCACTCGGCAGCGCACCCTTCATCGCTAACCACCAGCCTTGCGGGGCAAGCACGTGCCGGCTCAAGCCAACAAACTCCGTCAGCGTTGCGAAAGCGCGAGACACAATAAGCTCAAAGGGTGACTCAGTTTGCAGCGTCTCGACTCTCGAGTGCACGCAATCAATGTTGTTCAGTGAAAGCTCGGCCTTTACCTGCGTCAAGAACGCAATCTTCTTTTGCACCTTATCGACGAGCGTCACCCGCAAACTCGGCGCCGCTATCGCGAGCGCAACGCCGGGCAGGCCGCCACCTGCCCCCACGTCGAGTATCCGAATCGAGCGTTGGTTGGCGATGCGTTGCACCTCCGGGACAATCGCCAGCGAATCCAGCAAATGATGAGACAGCACCTGCGCGGGTGCATGAATGGCGGTCAGGTTATGCACGCCATTCCAGCGCATCAACAGTGCGGCGTAGCGAGCCAGCGCATCCACTTGTGAACCATCAAGTTGTAGCCCGAGCTCTGCCGCGCCGCTCATGACGGCGTCAGCGGTGACCGGCGCTGCAGGATTGTCTTGCGAAAGGTGCGGCTGCAAAGTGTCGACTGCAATTACGCGGCAAGGCGTCCTTCGACATTACCGTTGCCGCGCCGTTTTAGATGCACCAATAGCAACGAGATCGCAGCAGGCGTTACTCCCGAGATGCGCGAAGCTTGGCCGATCGTTTCAGGCCGCTGCTCGCGGAGCTTCTGACTGACCTCAAACGAGAGACCGCGCACGTCTTCGTAGTTGAACGAAGCGGGAATGCGTGTCGTTTCCTGCAACTCAAGCCGCGCCACTTCACCCTGCTGGCGAGCGATGTAGCCTGCGTACTTGATCGAGATTTCAACTTGTTCCGCAACGCCAGCGTCAGCCACTGCCGGGCCGCCTACGTTCGAACCGTCCGCTCGCCGAAGGGTAGCCAGCGTGGCATAGGTGGTTTGCGGCCTCGTCAGCAGGTCGGCGAGCGTGTACTCGCGCTCGATTGGCTGTCCTAAGACCCTTACAGCATCGGCCTCCTCAAGTAAGTGAGGATTCACCCACGTCGACTTGAGCCGCTCCACTTCTTTCGCTACCGCATCTCGCTTGCGACAAAACGCGTCCCAGCGAGCGTCATCAACACACCCGACGTTGCGGCCGATCTGCGTCAAGCGTGCGTCGGCGTTGTCTTCTCGTAGCGACAACCGATACTCGGCACGACTCGTGAACATTCGATACGGCTCGGCAACCCCACGCGTAATTAGATCGTCGACCAGCACGCCCAGATAGGCCTCATTGCGCGCTGGGCACCACGGGTCGCGGCCGCCAGCGGTAAGCGCCGCGTTGATGCCAGCGAGCAACCCCTGCGCCGCCGCTTCTTCGTAGCCTGTCGTGCCGTTGATCTGCCCGGCGAAGAACAATCCCTCTATGGCCTTGGTCTCAAGTGAGCTCTTCAAAGCTCGCGGGTCGTAGTAGTCATACTCGATGGCGTAGCCGGGACGAACGATATGAGCCTGCTTCAGTCCGGCGATCGACCGCACGACCTGAAGTTGCACATCAAAAGGCAATGATGTCGAAATGCCGTTCGGATAGACCTCGTGCGTGCTTAGCCCCTCGGGTTCCAAAAATATTTGATGACTCGACTTGCCGGCGAACCGGTGAATCTTGTCTTCGATCGATGGGCAATAGCGCGGGCCTACGCCTTCGATCACCCCCGAGTACATCGGCGACCGATCCAAGTTCGCGCGGATCACCTCGTGTGTCTGCTCGTTGGTGTGCGTGATCCAACACGACACTTGCCGCGGATGTTGG
Organism: Burkholderiaceae bacterium; assembly: GCA_039931935.1. Classification (GTDB taxonomy): domain Bacteria; phylum Pseudomonadota; class Gammaproteobacteria; order Burkholderiales; family Burkholderiaceae_F; genus JACCZX01. The sequence continues at coordinate 1,927 of JBDTQZ010000147.1, forward strand.
CTGGGCGATCCAAGAAACGAAAACACTGGTATCGGATCGGACTCACCCAACTGCTCTTCGCACGCCGCGAAATCTATCGTGCGGCCGTCAATGCGCGGCGGCGTGCCCGTTTTCAGCCGGCCTTGCGGAAGTTGCAACTCCTTCAAGCGTGCGGCAAGCGATACGGCCGCGGGATCTCCGGCGCGACCAGCAGCGTAGTTGGTCAATCCGATGTGGATCAGTCCGTTCAAAAATGTTCCGGCGGTCAACACCACCGCCGAGCCCCTGAAGCGGATGCCCGACTGAGTAACGGCGCCGCGAACCTTGCCGCCCTCGAACAGAAGATCGTCGACGGGTTGCTGGAACAGCCACAGATTCGGTTGGTCTTCGAGCCGGCGACGAATCGCCTGGCGATACAGCACGCGGTCGGCCTGTGCACGGGTAGCGCGCACTGCCGGACCCTTTGAGCGATTCAATATCCGGAATTGAATCCCAGCCTCGTCAGCCGCGGCCGCCATGGCACCGCCAAGCGCATCGATTTCCTTAACCAGATGGCCCTTGCCAATGCCGCCGATCGACGGATTGCAGGACATCTGACCCAGCGTTTCCAGGCTATGCGTCAGCAGCAGCGTCTTGCCGCCGATCCGCGCGGCTGCGAGAGCAGCCTCGGTCCCGGCGTGGCCGCCACCGACGACAATCACATCAAAGTATTCGGGAAATTGCATCGGTGCGAGTGAAATCTGCCTCGCAACGCTTCGGGCGGGGACAATCGCCACCCCCAGCGCGCGGCAGCCGGAAGTATACGCAGCGAGGTCAGCGCGAGGGCAATGTTCCACGTGAAACAGCGGCACCGCACGCGCGGGCGCTGGATCGTTCCACGTGAAACAGCTGGCTACTGGCTAAAGCGTGGCTCGAGCGCGGTGCCGCGCACCCTCAAACTCACCGGCGCCTGCACACGCGTAGTGCCGAGTTCTACCCGCACTCCGCCCGCCAGCGCTAGGTCAGGCGCAACGGTGAAGTCGCCGCGCGCAGCCATTGCTCCGGCACGGCCACCGGTGTCTTCAAAGCGCACGCCATTCGCAGATGCAGCCATCAGCCCATTGAACTCGGTGAAGCGGGTCTGTCCCGCCGCCATCGCGCCCTGCGAAGCCGCGAGGCCCAAGTTAATCCCATTCAACGTCGCCCAGCGAATCTGGAACGGCCCGGCGATAGCAGCACGCGCGATCGCGTCGTCCAGACTGGGACCACGGCCGGCGATCGTCAGACTCATCGTCGCGGTACCTTGCACCGCTGTCGGTGGGCCCTCGCCGCTCGCAGGTTGTCCCGCAGGTCGTAGCGTTTGCAGGACAGATTCGATGTCGATATTCGAAGCGCCGGCGATCCCCGTAATGGCCCATTCGACGTCGGTTGCGGCATAAACAGTGCCGCTAGTCATTCCGAAGAATCCCGCGAGCGTGAAATCCGACACTTCGACCACATTGTCGAAGATGCGACCGCTCGCCTGAATTTCGTTCCACCGAACGCGCGGCCCGAAGGGCGGCATCCACCGATCTGCGCTTAGGCGGAACTCGATCGACTCGCGGCCGTCAGCCAAGCGCCCTGGTCGGAAGGATAACTGCATCGTCCCGTCGACATTCAGGGGCCGCAACACAAGCGGGCCGAACGTGCCGTCGGTCGTGCGGCGCAAAACCCCTTCGAATGCGTCAGGAAACAGACGCGAATCTCCGATGCGGACCGAGGCGAAGCGGATCGTAGAAATCTTGCTCGGTAGTTCGCGCGCCCCGCCTGGTAGCGTGCGAACGATATACGCCGCCTGCGCCGGCGTGACCGCCAACGGTGCTATCAGTGCTTCGCCCCAGACCCAGTTGCCGCCGCGTACCGCGCTCCACAGATCCTTCCAGTTGATCAGCAGCGATATCTCGTCGGCTTTGAACTGGCCGCCCACGTCGATGCCGCGCACGATCAAGCGTGGGGTTGGCGAAAATCTAAAGTCGCTGTCCGCGACGCGAACCGGTCTCTTAAACACCGCGGTCAACCGCTCAGACACGCGCGCCGCCGACGTTTCCTCGCGCAGCGGCGCCACAGTGGCGTAGATACCCGCTGCCACAACGGCGAGGACTGCGATCATTAAGAGCCGCTTCATCCAGACGCGCAGAATTTCGCGCCGCCGGCCGTCTGAGTATTCAACTTCCTCGGCCCGGTCTCGCTCTTCCTGCAGGTCAAGTCGATCGGGAACGTTGACCGTGGTGATCGCCCAGTGCGTTGAGGCGCCGTTCAGTCCAAGCGAGGTAGTCGTGGTATCACGCTGCTTACGCCCCTTATGTGGGCGCCTACTCTCGGGCTCTCGCGCGCCTGCCTTAGGCTTGCGAGCCGGCTCTGGCGATCCGACTGACCGACCCATAATCGTGACCTCGCGGGCCAGTTGCGCCGCAGCACGCTCTACGCTGGCGCGCACCATCTCGGCGGCGACCGTCTCCTCGGAGTCGCCGAATACCGTTATCGGATCAAGGTCGGTCTGCTCCAGAAAATGCGCGACCGCTTCCGGTTCGAGCGGTGCCGTGTCGGGCGACACCGATCCGTTGCCCTTACCTGCCTCGTAGCTGATCGGCTCAACCAGGCTCGCATCCTGCAGCTTGCGGAGTGCACGCTCGATGCGCTCATCGTTCAGGCTGGGCAGCCGCGACTTTAGTCCGGCGACATTGAGACGGCCATCCAACAAAATCAGGATCAGCCGCTCGCTTTGCGTGAACTGATGCGACTTTTCATAGACCTCGCGCACGCCGCGATCGGTGCGTCGATACATCATCGAAACGTTTAACGCCATGCGTTTATATGGAGTGCAGCAAGCGCGCTGGTCGTGCGGAGCGAAAGCCCGGATCGATCGATTGTATCGACGAAGATGTCGTCTTTACAGACTCCATTTAGCCGATAAGAGGTGATAACGCCCTGTTTGCATGCTCTTGAACTGGCCCGACTCAAACGCGCGAGCGCAGCTAGGTGGCGACCGCCAAGGGGGCACGGCGGCGCGACCACCACGCCTGAAATTCGCCGACCAGCCCGCGACGAAATGCCATAACGCAAATGACGAAGATCAAACCTGTCACGATCGTCACTGCTTCGCCAAGGCCATTGAACCATTCGATACCCGTGGTACGGCCGAGGAATGCGCCGATGTCGCCGACTTTGTTTTCGAGTGCGACCACGATGAACGCACCCAGAATCGGTCCGAGCATTGTTCCCATGCCGCCTACGAGCACCATCAGGATCACAAGCCCGGATGTGGTCCAGTGAGCATCAGTCAACGTGGCAAACCCGAGCATCAGCGTCTTGCTCGCGCCCGCCAATCCTGCCAGCGCAGCCGACAAGACGAACGCGAGCAACTTGAAGCGCGCAACGTCGTAACCCAGTGAGGTGGCGCGCGGTTCGTTTTCGCGGATCGCCTTCAACACTTGCCCAAAGGGCGAGTGGACAGTCCGGTAGATCAGCAAGAACGACAGCATGAAGATGCCGAGAATCACGTAGTAAAGCGTCAGGTCGCTGGTCAGGTCGATAAAACCAAGCAAGGTGCCGCGCGGCACACTCTGCAAACCATCTTCACCGCCGGTAAACGGCGCTTGCAGAAAAAGAAAATAAAGCATCTGCGCTAATGCGAGCGTAATCATTGAAAAGTAAATGCCGCT
>JBDTQZ010000148.1:0-5575 GCA_039931935.1 Burkholderiaceae bacterium
TTGGTACAACACGTTCGACGGCACGTCGTGGCTGCCGGAAGACATCAAGATCTCCAAAGACGGGCGGGTAAAGACGGGGCGAGGCCCGGCCTTGGCCACGGCCGGTCCCTATCTAGTCATGGTCTACCGCGACGACAGTTGACGGATGTCCTCAGAACCATTGCCTATGGGTGGATCTAGATTTTGATTAGCATCGCCCGCTTCCGGCCACAAGCTGCCATAAGACGTCCGCCCAACGACTCGGCGAGTACCGGATCTGAAATCAATCTAGATTTGTAGCAAGACATCTCCACGTGGCTTCGGCGATCAGCAGTCTGAGGAATCTGCGTTGAACACGATCGAAGAAGCTGCTAGCCGTCTGACACAAATTCGAAGTTCAGGCGTCGACACTCCGTCGGAGCCGGCAACCGGGTCTGCGACCCCCCCGCTTGAAGTTGGGATCGGGAGCATGAAGCGGCAGCACTAAGCCCTGAGGGCTTGTCGTGCCCGCGGGCGCAATGGGCTGGGGAGCGTCCTGCTCCGAGCCAACGCTTTTACGCCGCGCTGACACCGCCATCTAGTCCGCCAGCCGAGCGATCTCCTCAAGCCGCCGCGCGCAGGCGGCCGCCGATCCAGCGCGTGAGCTCTGAGCGATGGCGAATGTCTACTTCGCTGCTGCTCTCGCTGCTGCTTCACGGATTGCTGCTGAGCCTGACCTTCGGTGGCCAGGGACTTGGGCTTCCGGGCTTGGGCTTCCCCTGGCAAGAACGACGCGTTGAGGCGCCCGAGTTGCGCCTCGTGCTCGTTCTGGCACCCGTCACACGCGCGGTGGCCGCGGTCAACTCGGTCGCGGGGCCAGCGCAGCAGGCATCGATCGAGCCGCCTGTTGCCGAGGGGCGTGCCCCGACTCCGCCGGCGTTGCCCGCACCACTCCGGGGGCGTGCCCTCGAGATCGTCCCAGCGGCCAAGCCAAGGGCAGAGGCCAAGCCAGAACAAAACGCCGTGCCCCCTGCCGCCCCCGCGAAAGCGTCTACACGCCCCGTTGAATCCCGTCACGCAGTGCAAGCGAAGATCCCCAAGACGGCCGCGATCGACGTGGCGCCGTCCGTCAGGCCCAAGCTGGTCGCGCCTATGGCTCCCACGGCGCCCGATGTAATCACGGCAGCACCGAGCGCTTCGAGCCCGGAGACCGTGATGCCGCCGCATCGAGATTCCGGCGATTTGGCACCGGAGCGAATGGGCCAGGACGTTCGGGAGCAGGCTGCTGCATTGGCCAAACAGGCGGATCAGTTGGAGGCGGCGCGGGTTGAGGCCGCGCGAGTTGAGGCCGCGCAACTGGCTGCAGCACGACTGGCCGCGGAGCAGGAGGCCGCTCGCCATGAAGTAGCGACGCTCATCGAAGCCGCGCGACGGGCTGCGGCACAGTTGGAAGCGGAGCGTCTGCTGGCAACTCGTCAAGAAGCCGCTCGTGTCGAGGCCGCGCAACTGGCTGCAGCACGACTGGATGCGGAATGGGAGGCCGCTCGCCAAGAAGTAGCGACGCGTATCGAAGCCGAGCGACGGGCTGCGGCACAGCTGGAGGCAGAGCGTGTGCTGGCAACTCGTCAAGAAGCCGCTCGTGTCGAGGCGGCGCACGCAGCGCAACTGGAGGCGGAGCGGGACGCCGCTCGCCAGGACGTAACGGCGCGCATCGAAGCCGCGCGACGGGCTGCTGCACAGTTGGAGGCGGAGCGTCGACTGACCGTTCGTCAAGAAGCGGCTCGTGTCGAGGCAGCGCGGACAGCACAACCGGAGGCACAGCGTCCAGAGCCCGCTCGTCAGGAAAAAGCTGGCGGCGAGGCTGCAAGACCGGAGGCCGAACGCCAAGAACTCGCACGACAAGAACCCGCACGACAAGAACCCGCACGCCAAGAACCCGCACGACAGGCCGCGGCACCGCAAGAGGTCGCGCGCGGCGAGGCAGAAAAAGAGGAGCGCGCAAGGGAAGAGCGGCTTCGAGCCATCGGACGTCAGCTTGATGAGGAAGCGGCCCAGCGTGAAGCAGCCTCGAATGCCGCCCGCCAACTACCCCTCTCGTTGAGCACCGCACGTCGAGCCAGACTATGGGGGCGCGCCGACCCTAATGTCGAACTTGTTCAGTACGCGGAGAGATGGGCTCTGAAGATCCAATTGAACACACCCGTCACAACGGTACGCGAAATAGCGAAGCAGCCTCACATGCATCCAACGGTGACGGTAGCCATTCGAAGCGACGGATCCGTGGAATCGGTGACCTTCGTGGTCTCCAGTGGGGTGGCGCAAGTTGATGAGGCGATACGGCGCATCCTGAAAAGCCACGAGCACTACCCTGCGTTCCCACCCGCACTGTCCCGCGAGTACGACGTGATTGAAATCCGCCGGACCTGGCACTTCGACGACGCCGTCCGGTTGCAGTGACGAAGACCCTGCCTGAACGCACAATCAGTGCGTACCAGACACGACGTGGGTAGCATGCGCACTCTTTTGTGCTTGTGCACTCATCGCAGTTACGGCGCAGCCACTCCGTCCGAAAAGTCGCGGATTGACAAGCGCCCTCAACGGTCAAGAGGAAAAGGACATGGACGCACTCTCCACGTGTACTGGCGCCCGTCGGCGATCCGACCCAACAGACTTCCCGAGCACGAACATCCATTGCGATAGTCGGTCGGCGCATATCCCCCTGCGCGGTGTTGCGATGGCCTTGGCGCTGGCTGGCCTGTTCAGCACGGCTGACCTGATGGCGAGTCGCGGGGTCGAACCCCCTGTCCATGAAACCTACGACCCGCTGCTCTCCGAACCGGGCAACGTGTGCGCCCCGGCCGTCACCGGACGTCCGCTGTTGCTTCAGAGGCTAATCCTCGCGCAAACCGAGACCAAACCCTTCAAGCCGCAGCCGATGCTGGCCGCGGGCGGCCAGGTACCGCTGTACGACAACCTGGGCACGCTGTCCTTCAAGGTGGGAACGCGCGACGCGAAGGCGCAGGCCTACTTCGATCAGGGCATCCGCTTGGCCTTCGCGTTCAATCACGCCGAGGCACAGCGCGCCTTCCAAGCCGCGCAGAAGGCAGACCCGAAGCTCGCGATGGCCTGGTGGGGCGAGGCGCTGGTGCTTGGGCCGAACATCAACGCGCCGATGATGCCCGAGGCGGTGGCGCCGGCGCTTGCCGCACTTGCCAAGGCAGTCGAATTGGCGCCCGGCGCGCCGGCGAAAGAACGTGCGTTGATTGCGGCCCTGCAGAAGCGCTACTCGGCGGACCCGAAGGCCGAGCGTGCCGCGCTCGACGCGGCCTTCGCCGACGCGATGAAGTCCGTGGCAGCGAAGTATCCGGGCGACGACACGGTCCTCACGCTCTACGCCGAGTCCGTGATGGACACGCAGGCCTGGGATTACTGGGAGGCGGGGGGCGCGAAACCCAAGGGCCGCGCCGCCGAGCTGCTCGCGGCGCTGGAAAAGGTGCTCGCACGTAATCCAAATCACCCGGGAGCGGTCCACCTTTATATCCACGCGGTCGAGGCGTCGACGAAGCCCGATCGCGCGCTGCCGCACGCGCGACGGCTGGCCGCGTTGATGCCTGGCGCCGGCCACGTCGTGCACATGCCGGCCCACATCTACTACCGCGTCGGCCTCTACAAGGAGTCGCTGGAAGTCAACAAGCGCGCGATGGCCGTCGACGAGCAGTACTTCAAGACCTCGCCCTCGGACCCGATGTACAGGTCGGCCTACTACCCACACAACATTCACTTCGTGCTGGTCTCGGCGCAGATGGGTGGAGACGGCCCGACCGCGATCGATGCCGCGGGCAAGCTCGACGCATCGCTGTCCGACGCGGCGATCGCGCAGTTCGCATTTCTGGAACCCATCAAGGCCGCACCTTACCTGGCCCATGCGCAGTTCAGCGCGCACGAGACCATCCTTGCCATGAAGACGCCACCGAAGGAACAGGTGTTGGTGTCCGCGCTGGCGCATTACGCACGCGCGCTCGCCTTCGCGGCGAAGAAGGACGCGACCGGCGCACAGCGCGAGATCGACGCCATCGCCGCGATCGAACAGAAGGCCGACTTCAAGCCCTACACCGACTGGGCAGTGCCGGCCAAGGAGATCGTGCAGACCGCGCGCTTGGTCGCGAGCGCTCGTCTCGCCGACGCGCAAGGCGACCTCCCCGGGGCGGCGAAGGCCTACGAGGAGGCGATCGCGGTCGAAGACGCTCTCGCCTACATGGAGCCGGCTTACTGGTACTACCCGATCCGCCAGTCGCTGGGCTCCGTCTACCTGCGGCAGGGCAAGCTCGACGCAGCCGAGAAGGCTCTGCGCGATTCGCTGAGCCGCGTGCGCAGCAATGGCTGGGCGCTGGCGGGATTGGCGGAGGTCTACAAGCGCAAGGGCGACGCGAAGTCCGAGGCCTCGGCGCGCAAGGCTTACGCACGGGCCTGGCTCGGCGGCGCGGCGCCCGACATCGCCCGGCTGTAGACAGCGCGGAGGCGTTTGTCGGGTCCCCACGCGGCGGCCTCGGCGCAGGCTTGCAGCGTCAGATGTAGCGACATCCCTTCGCGTGCGTCGATGCGATGCGCCCGATCGCGCAGGCGCATGGCGTGTCGGTGGCGCAGATCGCCATCGCATGGCTGCTCGCGCAGCCGCAGGTCACTAGCGTGATCATCGGTGCGAAGCGGCCCGAGCAGCTGGCAGACAACATCGCTGCCACTCAAGTCACGCTGGTGGCCGATGAATAGAAGCAGCTCGATGAAGTGAGCCGTCTGCCTTCAGAATATTCAGGCTGGATGCTTGAGCGGCTAGGCGAGTACGGGCGCAAGCAGATCAGCGAGAGTGAGATCGCGCGCGGCCAAGCATGGAAAGATGTTCCCTACAGTCCCACCTGCGTATGGAGCTGCCGCAGCTTTCCTTAAAACGCACCAAGGTGCATTGGCGGGGGCGACGTCATGCAGCGGTGGAAGTCGTCTGCAAGAGTCCTGCGGCGCGTAATTCGGCGTGCAAGGCAGCGGGGTTGAACTCCAGGCCATTGGGCCAACACAATGCACCCATGTCCAAAAAAAATCGGCGAAATTCCGACTGTGATCTGAGACCCCGTGTGAGCACGGTGTCCGCTTGCAATTTCGGTTCGAAATTCGCGACACCTTCGGTGCCGTCGGAAAACGTCAATCTAACGGCGTAATCTGCTTCGGCAATAGCGCGAACGATCTTGATCATTGATCGGCTCCGGCGATTCGATTCAAGGGTTCCAACGCGCGCGCCAGTTGCCAATTGACGCGCAGTTCATCGCGATGCTCGCTCGCCCACTCCTTGACGAGTCGAGCGGCCTTGATCGGCAAGTGTCCTTCGATGATCTCTCCGGTTTCAATCGCCACAAACGCTTCAAATCCCTGGTAGGCCGCGTGAAAGTGCGGCGGCGGATGGTCGGCATGGTACATCCGGATATAAATGCCGAAAAAATAGGAAATGACTGGCAAGTGGACGCTTAACTCGGGGTTGGTTGATGACGGAATATTACGTTGATCGGATCCGCTGCAACGGCGCCAACGAGCGCAGCCAGAAGCTGAAGTACCACTGCCAGACCAGCGGCCG
>JBDTQZ010000149.1:0-5559 GCA_039931935.1 Burkholderiaceae bacterium
GCGCTGCACCTGGTGCAATCGAGCGTTCTCGAATTCGCCGGCGATCTGGCCGCGGCCCTTGCCGCTGCCGAGCGCGGATTGGCTCACGCACCGAAAGATCTGCTGCTGCTGCGGCAGGCCGCCCACCTCTGTACCGAGACCGGCGACGCAGCACGCGCACTATCGCTCTCCATGCGGGCGGTACAACTGGCACCGGCCGACGTCGGCGCTCAGATCAGTCTGTGCGAATCGTTGCTGGCCGCAGGGCAACTGGCGGAAGCAGAAGCAAAAGCTGCCGCGCTGTGCACCGATTCGCCGACGAACCAATACAGTGTGGCGTTGCGGGCGACCGCGTGGAGGTTGATGGGCGACCCGCGGTACTCGGCCTTGTACGACTATCAATCGCTGGTGGCGGAGCAAGAGCTCCACACGCCGGCAGGCTTCACGAATCTCGACGCGTTTCTAAGCGAACTGTCGGTCGAGCTGCAAGGCTTGCACAGCTTTCACACGCATCCGCTGTTTCAATCGGTGCGCGGCGGCAGCCAGTTGCCGCTGCAATCCGCGGAATTGGCGCGGCCGCTGATTGCAATGCTGTTCGGCGCGATCGATGCGGCGATTGCCCGCTACATCGCTGGCTTGAACGCCGGCAGCGATCCGTTACGCGCACGCAATACGGGCCGCGCCGCGCTGACCGGTGCATGGAGCGTTCGGTTGCGCTCCGGCGGCCATCATGCCGATCACGTGCATCCGCACGGATGGTTATCCTCGGCCTGCTACGTCGCGTTACCGCCCACGATCGGCGACGGCACGACAGGACGCGCCGGTTGGTTGCGCTTCGGCCGACCCGGAGTCAAGACCCTTCCGCCGTTGGACGCTGACCACTTCGTAAAGCCGCGACCCGGTTTACTGGTGCTGTTTCCGGCGTACATGTGGCACGGTGTCGAGCCATTCGAAAGCGACCAGCCGCGGCTATCGGTCGCGTTCGACGTCGTACCGGCCTAACGCACTAGGTCTCGAGCCGGGCGTTCATCGTGATCTTCGCCTTGAGCAGCTTCGATACCGGGCAACCTTCCTTCGCCTTGTTCGCAATCCGTTCGAACTTTGCCTGATCCGCGCCGGGAATTTTTGCGACGACATTCAGATGGCTCGCGGTGATCTCGAAGCCTTCGCCCAATTTATCGAGCGTGACTTCGGCGTTTGTCTCGATCTTTTCGGCGGTCAGGCCTTCGTCGCCGAGCATCAGCGACAGTGCCATTGAGAAACAGCCCGCGTGAGCGGCGCCGATCAGCTCTTCCGGATTCGTGCCTTTGCCGTTTTCGAAGCGCGATTTAAAGCCGTACGGCGCGTCCTTCAAAACGCCGGATTCTGTGGAGATCGTTCCATCGCCGTCTTTAATGCCACCTTTCCAGACTGCTGATGCTTTCTTGATCGTCATGTCGCTCCTTGATTGTCGTGCCGCAGTATGACCAGCAAGGGACAAACCCGCGCTACGCGCGAGGGCTATGGCTCCCAACCGGGATATGCACCTTGGAGCCCGCCTTCGCGGTGCGCAACTGGCTCGCGTCCTACCCCCGTGACCGACCGGGGCAAAAGGAGCAACTGGTGAACGCGATGGAGGGATTAGGACTTTAGCCAGCCGCGCTCTTGATCGAGCGCAGATTGCACGCACAACATATGAGGCCCGAGCTCGCGCAGCGAGTTCACGCCGATCAACGCCATGTCTTGCTGGATCTCGTGCGCCAGGAGCCGAATCGCATGCGCCACGCCTGCCTGCCCACCGATTGACGCCGCGTAAATAAACGGCCGCCCGATGAACACGAAGTCCGCGCCCAGCGCGATCGCCTTCAGCACATCGTTGCCGCGGCGGATCCCGCTGTCGATCATCACCTTCATTGCGCCCTTGGCACGCGCGATCGCCGGCAGCGCATGCAGCGGCGCGATCGACGCGTCGAGTTGACGCCCGCCGTGGCTCGAAACGATCACGCCATCGACGCCACGATCTGCGGCGATGCGTGCATCTTCCGCCGATAAAATTCCCTTCAACACCAGTTTGCCGCCCCACATGCGCCGTATCTGATCGACGTGCGCCCACGACAGCGTGTCGCGCGAGCCGAATTCGCGCACAGCGGCGCTCGAAAAAATCGGCACCCCGCGAGTCGCACTCGAATTTTCGAAGTGAGGCATGTCATTTTTCAGCAAAGTCCGTAGCAGCGTGCCGACAGTCCACCGCGGACGAACGATGCCGTCCCACGCGAGCCGTACGCTGGGCCGCAGCGGCATCGTGAAGCCGACGCGAATATTATTTTCGCGGCTAGGCAACGTTGCGACATCCACGGTCAGAACGAGGGTGCGATAGCCGGCGCTCTGAACTCGCTGCACCATCGCGTCGATTTTCGTCGAGTCGCCGGGCAAGTACGCCTGAAACCAGGTCGAGCGCGGCGCAGCGGCACGTACGTCCTCAAGGCGCGTCAGCGCAGTCGAGCTGACGATCATCGGGATGTTCGCCGCCTCAGCTGCACGCGCCAGCGCGAGATCGCCTTCGTAGGCAATCAGCGCACTGATACCCATCGGGGCGATGCCGAACGGCGACGAATACGTCTCCCCGAAAAGCTCCGTCTGTTGCGAGCGTTGCGAAACATCGATCAATACACGCGGCACGAACGACCATTGTCGATATGCGGCTGCGGCCGCTTGCAGTGCAAGGGTGTCCTCGGCGCCGCCCGCGACGTAGCCCAGAATCGGCCGCGGCAGATGACGACGAGCGGCCAGCTCGAAATCGGCAAGCGACAGGATGTTGCGCAAGGACATGGGCTTGTTGGAACACTCGACACGTGCCGAAGATGCAGGTAGCTTCGCACGGATTCGACAGTCATTTTCCTGAACACTCACCGAAGGATTGCGATGAAGGCCCACCTGTTGTTGCGAGGCACCTGTAGCGCCGTCGCCGGCTTCTTTCTGTTGCTGGCGTCTTTTTCGATGGCAACTGCGGCGGCTCCGCAGCTGAAGACTGCGGCACCGGGGTACTACCGGATGATGCTCGGCGACTTCGAAGTCACCGCGCTATCGGACGGCACGGTCGATCTGACGATGGCCGACCTGCTGACGAACATTCCCACCGCAAGGATTCGCAGCGCGCTAGCGAAGGAACACTTGAAAGACCCCGTTGAGTTATCGGTAAACGCATACCTTATCAACACCGGCAGCAAGCTGGTGCTGATCGATGCGGGCTCGGGCTCGCTGTTCGGCACGACGCTCGGCAAACTCGCCGCGAACCTGAAGGCCTCGGGTTACCAACCCGAGCAGGTCGACGAGATTTACATCACGCATATGCATGCCGATCATGTCGGGGGGCTGGTTGCCGGCAGCCAGATCGCGTTTCCCAATGCGATCGTGCGCGCCGACCAGCAAGAAGCCGATTTCTGGTTGAGCAAGGCCAACATGGACGCCGCGCCCAAAGAGGCCAAACAGTTTTTCGAAGGCGCGATGGCATCGATCAACCCATACGTGACAGCCGGCAAGTTCAAGCCGTTCAACGGAAACACCGATCTGATGCCCGGCATCAAGGCGGTCGCTGCGCAGGGGCACACACCGGGGCACACCGTCTACGTGGTTGAGAGCAAAGATCAGCGTCTGGTGCTGTGGGGCGATCTGATGCACTCCGCAGCGGTGCAGTTTCCCAATCCGTCGGTGACGATCAAGTTCGACACCGATTCCAAAGCGGCCGCCGCGCAACGAAAGTTGCAATACGCCGATGCCGCCAAGCGCGGCCACTGGGTTGCCGGCGCGCATCTGTCGTTTCCGGGCATCGGCCACTTGCGAGCGGACGGCAAGGGTTATGACTGGATCCCGGCGAATTACACGGCGCTGCGTTGATCCGTGCTCAACGCTGACCACGTAAGTAGCAATCGAAATCCCATCACGCCTTGCGCACTTTGATCGTGTAGTTCCCCATACCCGTTTTGCGGTTGTAGTGCCGCACCTGCGCCCAGTATTTGCCGGCAATCAGGTCCGACGAGATGCGCGCGTTCGTGTCAACGCCGGAATCGTCGTCTTCGGCAATCAGCGCCGTTTCGCTGTTGGGTCCGAAGAGTTTCATCACCACATCGGTCGGGCCGCGGGTGTCGACCACGTACGTTCCGTCGGTCGCGGCAGTGAACGTGAACAAATCCTCCTCGCCCACTTTGCCGATGGCTGCCGCCGTCCGGCGCGCCGCGTTGACCTTCAGCTCGACCGCGTTCGACACCACGCCGCCCGTTTTCGGATACATCTTCGCGCCGGCAATGAACTCCCTGTCCATGCGCGACAACACTTCGTTTGCCCTGGTGGCGATGCCGTTCAAGGTCCACGAGGCAGGAAAGAAGTACAGCATGATCGAATCGAGATCGAAGGCCGTTCCGTTGAGCTGATCGGCCTGATACTTGCGGAGGACATTGTGACGCGTCGTCGCCTCGTCCCAGAAGTTGGGTGACCCGGCGAGTTCGCGAACGACGACCTCTTCATTCCACTGAATGCCGCCAGCCGGATTCTGATGTTCATGCGCGAGGCCGATCGCGTGACCGAACTCATGCGCCGCCGTGCCACCATCCAGAAACCCGAGATTCATCGTTGGCTCATTTACGGGGATGCTGCGCGAGTCGGTGCCGACATACGACCACGCGCCATCGTTAGGATCGAACTTGATCCGGATTTCCGCGTTCGGCGCATCGTTGAAGTCGAACTTGAGATTGGCCACCTGCGACCACCAACCGGCCTGCGCCCGTGCAGTGTTGTGCTCGGCCGCCGTGCCGCCGATAAACCGCACGCGCAGGGTCGAGCCATTCATCCACGTTTTGCCGATCGGCGATATCGCACGCGTGCGACCCTGCGGCCCGCGCGTCGTACGCTGCAACCGCATCAGTTCGCGCGGCAGGATGCGATCGATACAAACCTTCGCTCGTTCAGCCATCGAGCACCTCCATGCGAAGAGTTCGGCGTGTTTGAAGCGTCGGCCTTCAGCGGCAAAAAATCAACCCGAATATTCATGCAATGAGATCATTGACGGCTGGCACGCGCGCGGGGTGACAAATGATTCATGGGATGAACCACTTCACGGTCCTGACCGACGACGTCGACGAGACGCTCGGCTTCTATGTGGATTTGCTCGGTCTGAAGCCGGGACCGCGCCCCGATCTCGGCTTTCCAGGGGCATGGCTGTATGCAGACGGCAGCGCCGTGTTGCACATCATCGCCGGTCGTCCATTGCCGGAGCAGCGTGCCGGGGTGCTCGATCACATGGCGTTTTCGGCGAGCAGCTTAGCCGAGGTCAAGGCGAAACTGGACGCGAAGAAGATCAGCTATGAGTTGCGCCGTCAGCGCGGCGCAGGCACCTGGCAATTGTTCTGTCACGATCCCAGCGGCGCGAAAGTGGAGCTCGACTTCGATCCGACCGAATCAGCCGATTGATTACGGCAATGCGTGAGTTTGGTATTCGGCTCTGGCCCCCTGCGACGTTAGACAGGTAGGGATCTTTCCCAAAGGAGTCACCATGAAGCGCTACGTATTCTTACTACTACTCGCCGCCGCGACCCTGCCCGCGTTCGC
>JBDTQZ010000150.1:0-5556 GCA_039931935.1 Burkholderiaceae bacterium
CGATGCGGCCGACAGGCTGCTGGGCTAGAGGCGCCGCGAGCTTTCGATAGTGCTCGATGATGGTGTCGACTTCCGGGTCCGGCGCGAGCGGCGGATACGCGGCAAGCATCCGGTATCCGGTACGAACGCCGTTTGGAACCGGAACATTGCGCGCGCGGGTGCGCTCGCGCACGATCTCTCCGGTTGCGCGATCGATTTCGAGGTCGATCACCGAAACCAGCCTTCCGTACGAGGCCGCCTGAATGATGACTCTGCCATCGACTTCGCAGCTATAGCCGCGATGCGTGTGCGCGGACAGAACGATGTCGATCGATGGATCGAGCTCGCGTGCGATATCGAAGATCGCGCCGCGCGGATTTCTGCACGCGTTGTAGCCGCCGTCGGCGTCGCCACCCTCGTGCACGACGGCGATGATTGCCTGCACCCCCTGCGCCTGCAATTCCTTCGCATAGTAATTAAGCGCCTTCGCTTCACCGACGAAACGAACGCCAGCCACACCGCTTGGCACGACGATCCCTGGAGTCGAGCGCGTGACTGCGCCGATGAAGCCCACCCGCACGCCATCGATGCTCTTGACCCACGTGGGCGCCACGATCGGATGCTCGTCTTCACGAGAAAGAACATTGGCCGCAAGAAACGAGAAGCGCGCGCTGGAAAATTTGCCGTCGACGCCGGCGCACGTCTGCCGGCTAGACGTCGGGTGCGGCTCACAGCCGCCGTTTGCCAGCCGCAACAAGTGCGCGACACCGCGATCGAATTCATGGTTTCCAAGTGCGCTCGCCTCAAGGCCGATCGCGTTCATCACTTCGATGGTCGGCTCGTCATGAAACAGGGCGGAAGTCAGCGGCGAAGCTCCTATGAGATCGCCGGAAGACACAACGACATGCCGCGGCTGCTCTGCCTGGAGCTGTTTGATTCGCGTTGCCAGGAACGCTGCGCCACCGCTTCGCAACAAGACCATCGTTGCAGGGTTTGCGGGATCGGGCACTGCGATCGCATTGTCTGCGGGTTCGAGATGCCCATGAAAGTCGTTGATTGCGATGATTCGCAGCGGCACGGTCTGTGCTGACGCTGCGGACGGGAGCAACAGCAGCGCCGCGGCGAGGGCAGCAAGCGAATACGAAATTGCGCGCACTCGAACTGCTACATTTGCTCGACCGCGCGTCGCCCTCTTCTTTGTACATGAATCCATCGAGTTCGCATTCACCTACTACAGGTTCTTCGATTCGCCATGATGCCGAAGTGATCGGTCTCGTCGGACTGGCGCACGGTACCTCGCATTTCTTTCATTTGATGTTGCCGCCGCTGTTTCCGTGGCTGATGAAAGATTTCAACTTGTCCTATACAGAAGCCGGCCTGTTGATGACTACGTTCTTTGTCATCAGTGGCATCGGACAGGCGCTCGCTGGCTTCGTTGTCGACAAGGTCGGATCTCGGCCGGTACTGTTCTTCGGCATTGGCCTGCTGTCGTTTTCAGGCCTCATTTTGGGCTTGTCGAATAGTTACGCCATGCTGCTGCTGACCGCTGCGATCGCCGGACTTGGCAACAGTATTTTTCATCCGGCCGATTTCACTTTGCTCAATCGCAGAGTCGCGCAACCTCGTCTAGGCCACGCCTTCTCGGTACACGGGCTGTCGGGAAATCTCGGTTGGGCCGCTGCACCGGTGTTCATGGCGACAATTGCAGCCACTGCCGGTTGGCAGGCGGCGGGATTTGCCGCCGCTGCGGTGGGCGCAGTCGTTCTCAGCATCTTGTTTTGGCGGAGATCAATGCTGGCGAGTGCCGCGGCAGAGCTTGTCGTGCCGAGCCACGCCCAGGCCGTGATCTCTAGCGGACGAGGACCGAATCAGTTGGCCTTTCTTCGCTCGACACCGGTGTGGCTTTGCTTCGCGTTTTTCTTTTTCGCGACCGCGTCGTTCGGCATCCTGCAAAATTATTCACCGGCGATTCTCGGCGATGTCTACGGTATGTCGCTCGTCGTGGCTACCGGAAGCTTGACTGCGTACTTATTGGGCAGCGCTGCCGGAACGATTACCGGGGGCTTTCTGGCATCGCGCAACGAGCGCAATGAGCGTCTGATCGCGATCGCGCTGGGGTTCAGCGCCCTAATGGCGCTGCTGCGGGCATCCGGGCAAATCAGCGCGACGCTGGTCTTCCCGATAATGGTGCTGATGGGGTTCGGAGTCGGTACGTCGGGGCCGAATCGCGACCTGTTGGTGCGGCGCGCGGCAACCAGTCAGTTCGGCAAGGCCGCCTTCGGTCGCATCTACGGCTTCGTTTATTCGGGCCTGGATGTTGGGCTTGCGATATCGCCGCTGGTGTTCGGTCCGCTGCTCGACGCCGGTCAGTTTCAGGCGGCGCTGGTAGCCGTGGCAATTCTGTTAGTGGCGGCGCTGCTTATGGCAATGCGCATCGGCTCCGTGACCCGGAGCGGGGCGCTCGCCGCCTGACAGCTGTTAAAACGCGAGGCTGAACGCCAAAAACACGAAGATTGCGCAAGCCATCAGCAGCGCAAAAGCGCGCCAGCCGTGTTTTGCGAAGTCGGCGCCGGATTCGTTCAGCAAAAACCCCGAGAATCCTCCGACGATAAACGACAGCGATCCTTCACTGGCCCACACGCCCGAGTTAAGCGAGTCCGCGATTTCAACCATAGCGACGGCGCACAGCGTGAAACCGAGCATTCGTAGCAGGCCCATCAGGGAAGGTGCGTTAAGTTGGATGCCGAGGACGTTCATGGTGTGTCGCGTGGGTTAGTGCGCAAGCCCTTTGCGAGCGCGTTGAATCAGTAACGCGAATGTCGCAGATGAGGTGCATTGGGATTTGCCCGAAATGCGCGGGCGCACACATCCAATTTCTGCGGGCCTTCCTATGCCGCATCTTTGGTAATCGGGCGCGTTTCATTGTCCGCACCTCGTTTCGTCATCCGAAATTCGCCGTATTGCAGAACAGCAGATAGCTTTTCAAATCGATCATCTCTGTTTCGTATTGCGGCACACTGCGCATATCCTATTGTTGTCGCAGGAGAATCGCTAACTCTTATATAAATTAGCCACCTTGTTGCGTTGCATAAATGCCCGTACGATTTCTGCTGTTCGCTTTTACGACCCACTGCCCGGTTGATTGGGCCTACCGCAGGAGCTTTCATGACGGCACGCGAACTCGATGCGCAACGGATTCAAAAGGAGTGGAACGAGAGCGGCCGCTGGAAAGGAATCAAGCGCGGCTACGGTCCCGAGGATGTTGTGCGGCTGCGGGGCTCGATGCAGATTGAACACACTCTGGCTAAGCGCGGCGCCGAGAAACTGTGGCGGCTTCTGAACAGCGAGGCCTACGTGAATACCCTCGGCGCGCTAACCGGCAACCAGGCGATGCAGCAGGTAAAGGCGGGGCTGAAAGCGATTTATCTGTCAGGCTGGCAAGTGGCGGGCGATGCAAATCTGGCCGGAGAGATGTATCCCGATCAGTCACTTTATCCAGTGAATTCGGTGCCGGCAGTGGTTCGCCGCATTAACAACACGTTTGCCCGGGCAGATCAGATCCAGTGGATGGAGAGCAAAAACCCCAGCGATCCGGGCTATGTCGATTACTTCGCACCGATCGTCGCGGATGCCGAAGCGGGTTTTGGCGGCGTGCTCAATGCATTCGAGCTGATGAAGTCCATGATCGAAGCGGGAGCTGCCGGCGTGCACTTCGAGGATCAACTGGCATCAGTCAAGAAGTGCGGCCACATGGGCGGCAAGGTTTTGGTGCCCACGCGTGAGGCGGTGGCTAAGCTCGTGGCAGCGCGTCTGGCCGCCGATGTGTGCGGCGTGCCAACGGTACTGCTAGCGCGTACCGATGCAGAAGCGGCCGACTTGGTCACCTCCGACGTCGACGAGAACGACGCGCCGTATCTGACGGGGGAGCGCACGGTCGAAGGGTTCTTCAAGTCCAGGCCGGGCCTGCAACAGGCCGTGTCGCGCGGTCTTGCGTACGCGCCGTACGCGGATCTGCTGTGGTGCGAAACGGGCAAACCGGACCTTGCGTTTGCAAAGGCGTTTGCGGAAGCGATCCACAAGCGGTTTCCCGGAAAAATGCTCGCGTACAACTGTTCGCCGTCGTTCAACTGGAAAAAAAATCTTGACGATTCAACCATCGCCCGCTTCCAGAACGAGCTCGGCGCGATGGGCTACAAGTTTCAGTTCATCACCTTGGCCGGTTTCCACTCGCTCAACTACTCGATGTTCCACCTGGCGCACGGTTATGCCCGCAACCAGATGAGCGCGTTCGTCGAATTGCAGCAGGCAGAATTCGCTGCCGCGGACAAGGGATTTACTGCGGTCAAGCACCAGCGCGAAGTAGGCACCGGGTACTTTGATGCGGTCACGACGACGATCGAGCGCGAATCGTCCACTTCGGCACTGCACGGTTCGACCGAAGACGAGCAATTCTTCGACCGGAAAGCGGACAAGCAGGCGGCCTGAGGAGAACTGCGCGGAACAATTAAACTGGTGGCGATGGCTGCTGCCTTATTCGACGTCTTTGGAACGCTGCTCGACGTTTATTCGGTCACGCGTCGCGCCGAGGAGCTGTTTGCGGGCAACGGCGAGCGCCTGGCGCGGCTGTGGCGCGAAAAGCAGATCGAGTATTCGCACTTGCGAACGATGTCCGGTCGCTACATCAGCTTCTCGGAAGTCACGCGTGACGCACTCGAATATTCGCTGCAGGCATTGAAGCTTGAGGCGGCCCGGGACGATATAACGCGCCTGGCAGACGAATACAAGCGTCTCGCGCCCTTTGCCGATGTCGCGCCGGCACTGGCGCGCCTGCATGAAGCCGGTGTGCAACTCGGCGTGCTTTCCAATGGCGACTCCGAGATGCTCGAAACCGCACTCGTCACGTCCGGCTTGCACCGGTACATCGATCTCGTGCTATCGGCCGATCAGGTGCGCGCGTTCAAGACGTCGCCCGCGGTGTACGCCCTGGGGCCGCGCGCGCTAAAGCTGCAGCCGCATCAGATCACGTTTGTTTCCAGCAACTGCTGGGACGCGTGCGGCGCGGCCTGGTATGGGTACACGAGCTTCTGGGTCAATCGCAACGACGCAGTGCTCGAGCGCCTCGGTGTGAAGTTGAGCGGGTTCGGCACCAGCCTGACCGACGCGGCTGAATTTGTGTTGCAACAGATTCAACAATCAAAGGAATTGTCGATATGACGAAGGGCGAGGGCGTTTCGATCAACGCTCCATTGCAACCCGGCTTCGACCGCATCCTGACAGCCGAAGCGCTCGCACTCGTCGCGAAGTTGCATCGACAGTTCGAACCACGGCGGCTGGAACTTCTGGCTAAGCGTGTCGAGCGCGCGAAGCGACTCGATGCAGGTGAGCGTCCCGATTTTCTGGCGGAAACGGAGCACATTCGCGAGGACAAATGGACAATCGCTCCATTGCCCGCGGATTTGGAGTGCCGGCGTGTGGAAATCACCGGCCCCGTCGAGCGCAAGATGATCATCAATGCGCTGAACTCAGGGGCCGACGCTTACATGACGGACTTTGAGGACAGCAATACGCCGAACTGGG
>JBDTQZ010000151.1:0-5550 GCA_039931935.1 Burkholderiaceae bacterium
CGCTCGGTTCTGCTCAACAGTAGGCCGCTTAATTCGATTGCAGGACACGTGGTGCGGCGCTATCTTTGAGTGCGCCACTTATCGCAGACAGCGGCTATCAGGTGACGGCTTTCGGCAAATTGCGGTCATCCAAGTACTGTTTAAAAATTGCCCATTAGCGGACCTCGGAACGACATCGCGCGCTCTCGCAAATGTGATCTACGGGTTATAGAAGCGACACGCATGTGGAGGGATCGCCGGCTTCTATTTGGAAAGCTTCTCGAAACTGGCGGGATGAATCCAAAGCTCAAGATACGCCCAAGCCAGAGGATCATCGTAGCTGCGAAGTTGCGCTCGCTATTTTGGGTCGTCGACCCATTCGCGTCTTTCCCCTGCCAGGTAATCTGGCACCTTGCCGGTCTCCAGTGTGTGTTGAAGCCATCGAGCCTTTTGTAGGAGCAACCGATCCCCGTGCTTCTCGGCGGTCATGATCGTGGACTTTGTAATTGTTAAGGCTTCGCCTTCAGCGCCATGAAAACGGATCTGATTTGCAATATTGAAAGCGACATTGGTGGCTCCCAGCTCGTCGCCAGCTTCTGAATAAATGTCCTTTGCAGTTAGCAGCATCTTTTTGCATCCCGCGAGGTAAAAACTTGCCAGGACGTCATTTCCGAGCGCCCTATACGTGTGGGCCACTTGCCCGAGGCTAGTACCAAGCGCCACGGCAACACCTGCTACAAAGCAGAACTCACCGCCTTGCGAAAGCAGCTCGATCGCCGACGTCGCTTCGGCCCGCCATTCCGCTTCAAGCTCTTGCAGCCGCTGCAGACGTTCGCTAACCGCTTGACGGTCAATGCGGAGAGAAACAAGCAGATCCATCTGTGCCGCGCCCCACGCTTCAGCCAATTTTGATGTCAACTCCCACGTAAACATCGCGACTTTGTGCGCGTGGAACATTGCCTCCACATCGGTCCGTCCGGACTTTTGGGCTCGCTGAATGCCACGGTCCGCAAAGTGCAGCAACTCGTCCCTGTCATCATCGGTCGGCACAAACCATCTGAATAGCGCCAGGATCACATTTATCTCGAGAACCAGATCGGTCGTTCCGTAAGCAAGAGCCTTGAGCGCGGTTTTCCCCTCCTTCGTCGGATGCCCCGACAGGATGTCGTTCAGCTTCGAATGGCCATCGCCGTCGACTATTCGTTCCCACAACGTTGAAACACGTGCTTCCGATCCGCTGTCGGACTTTTCTAGTTGATTCCGTCTCCAGCTCCCCGCCAGTTCATCAATCTTCATGCCCAGATCGACAGCCTGAAGTTCAGGAAACCCCTTTAATAGATGAGATCTCCGATACAACTCATTCGCCAAGAAGGTTGATTCTTGGTGAAGTGTGAAAATTCCGGCGTCCCTCCCTAGCCTTCGCATCTCTGAGACCACATCATCGGAAAGTTTCCGAGGCGTAACAAACGTCCAAGTTTCAATCTCGTACCTCCCCTCGCGCTTCAGCGCAATGGCCTTGGCAAGGTCGCTCCGTATCTTGTGTAGGTAGCCAGCGTCCGTCTTCTGTTCCGGTTTGATCGGAGAGTAGATGGCAAGCATTCGCCGCTCACTCGCAACATATCCGTCGTTACCGTTGTCTCCCCTCGTGCCATCAATGACCTGAAACGAGTCCGGATAAACATCCGTAAAGACGGAGTTGCACAGGCGCGTGAACTCTTGGGGGTTCGTGATCTGTGCGATGAGTTCGTCAAGCCTCATTTTCCTGACCGCTCAAGGATTTTGACAACTGAGATTAGCCGGTCTAGCACGCCCGACGTTTGCCGAAGGAACTGTACCGGTCACTGGCTTGGGAATTGGGCCAAAGAGATGGCAAGCCATCGTCGCTTTACCTTGGCGATCGACATCCAGGTCTACTTCTGCGATCGGCAGCACCCCTGGCAACGGGACACGAACAAGAACACGAACGGGCTACTGGGGCAGTACTTCCCTAAAGGTATCAACCTGTCGACCGTCTCGCAGACCAGACTCAATGCGGAAACCAGACACTTGAGCGAACGGGCTAGAAAGACCGCTAGCCTACGACCGGCCGAGCGATATCGACAATCCGTTGCGTTGATCGATTGAATCTGCAGACGAAGCGGCCCTTCAGACTCAACATGCGGCCGTGCCGGACCTGATCACACGATAAGAAAGCGAAGTGGACTCGATTGGTGTTGAACGCTGCCAAATCCGGCCATGGCGAGCTGGCCGCGTTCGTACTGGCACGAAAGTGCCGCAGGGTGCAGACATCGTGAAGACAATTGCAACCTTCTCATGGTTTCGGTGAGAAATCGCGAACGTCGCGTGAGGCCCGATCCACGGAGGTGCATTTTCGACCCAGCGCGGACATCGATCCGTACAGGACGCAGACCAGTTAATTGATCTGAGTGTCGGCTCGTCCAGCGTGTCCGTTGCGCGCCTTTGCTCGTACGTCGCCAGCCGGCAACTCGCGCAATTCCGTTTAACCCCGAACAGCCATTTCGTCCGTTTCAGGCTACAGGCGTATCGCATCCGCTCGATACGCCGCTTGCCGAAAGACACGACCATGACTGCGCGCACGACCCGGTTTTTGCTCTCTGTTATCGCTAGTTGCGCCGCGTTCGCGGCCGCGACGACTAGCCTCGCTCAACCCCGCCAGCACCTGGTGCCAGCGCCGCCGATCGCGGTGTGGCGGCCGCCGGTACTGCAGGTGCAGGGCGCCGAGCAACCGATCCGTCTGCGGGCGCTGAAGGTCGATGTAGAAGTGTCGGCCGGCGTCGCCGAGACGCGCGTGCAGATGGAGTTCTTCAATCCGAACGCGCGCGTGCTCGAAGGCAAGCTGCAATTTCCGCTCGCGAGCGGCCAGATCGTCAGCGGATTCGCGCTCGACGTCGACGGAGAGATGCGCGACGCGGTGCCGGTCGAAAAGGCGCGCGCGCAGCAGGTCTTCGAAGACATCACGCGACGGCGTGTGGACCCGGGCCTGCTGGAGACTACGCTCGGCAACAACTACGAGCTGCGCATCTATCCGCTCGCACCCGGCAAGACACGGACCGTTGTGCTGCGGCTGATCGAGCCTGCTGCCACGCGCCTGTCGCTGCCTCTCGCCTACACGAAGACGGTCGATCATCTCGAGGTTTCGCTGCGCTACGCGAGCGCGTCGGCACGGCCGCAGATCGTCAGCGGCAATCCGCTCAGCCTTGTATTCGAGCGCGATCCGCGCGGCGGCTTCATCGCACGGCGTGCCCTCGAGCGAACAGTGCTTCCTAACGAGGCGCTCGTTGTACAGGCGGCCACTCCGAATGCAATCGAGATCACGACCGAGCAGCGCGACGGAGATACGTTCTTCACGCTCGACCTCGCGGTTTCGCCGCGATCGGTGCTGCGTCCGCTGCCGCGTCAGGTGCAGATCGTCTGGGATGCCTCGGGCTCCGGCGCTGGCCGTCAGTTCGACCGCGAGCTGGCTCTGCTCGATGCGTACTTCAAGCGAGCGGGAACGATTGCCGTAACGCTGACGCGCTTCGCCGATGTCGCTCTGCCGAATGAACGCTTCATGGTGAAGAACGGCGATTGGAGCGCGCTGCGCCGAGCTCTGCAGTCGACGGTGTACGACGGCGCGAGCCAGCTTGCCGCCGTTCGGCACGATGGCGCTTCGCAGGAAGCGATCTGGTTCAGCGATGGCCTGGCGAACTACGGCGTGCCGTGGCGACGGACTTTTCCGGTGCCTGCCTACATGGTGCACAGCTCGACAAGTGGCGACCCGGCAGCACTGCGTGCTGTCGCCGAGGCGAGCGGCGGGCGCAGCATCGATCTGACGGTGCTGACGCAATCGCAAGCGGCCGATGCGCTGCTGGCACGCGGCACGCAGCTGCTCGACATTGGCGCGCTCGGTGCGAAGGACCTCGTCGTCGATTCACACCACGCGACCGGTGGCCGTCTGGTCCTGGCAGGCATTCTCACCGCAGGCAGCGCCGAGTTGACACTTCGCCTGCGCGGCAGCGATGGTGCGGTCACGACTCGGGTCGTGCGCATTGACGATCAGCGCAATGCGTCGCGGCTTGCTTCGTTGCAATGGGCGCGCCTCACGCTCGCGTCGCTCGAAGGCGATCCCAACGTCAACAAGAATCGGATCCGCGAAATCGGCCGGCGCTTTTCCATCGCAACTCGCGAAACGTCGCTGCTCGTGCTCGAGCTGGTCGACGACTATGTTCGCAACGAGATCGAACCGCCGGCGTCGCTGCGCGCTGCGTACGACAAGCTTGCGTCGACGATGAAACGCAATCGCGCGCAGAGCGATGCGGCACGGCTCGCGCAGGTGGTGCGCCGGTTCGAGGCGCGCGTCGCGTGGTGGAATCGCAAGTTCCCGAAGGATGAGCCGGCCAAGGTGTTGCAGATCGCGAAGTCGCAGGCCGGCGCATTGGGCGAGCCACAGCAGTCGATGCGGCAGCAGCCGCGCTCCGAAATGGCGCGCGACGCGGCGTCGCCGTCGCCGATGGCGGCACCGCCCATGGTTGCGGGTCGTTTAGCCGCAGCACCGGCCGAGCGCGAACGGAAGGACGATGGCCGCGCATCGGGCTCGCCGAGCATCTCGATTGCTTTGAAGCCCGCGACAAGCTCGGCGTGGACGAAGCGCCTGAATGCGAGCGACCCGGAGAGCTGGTACGCGATTTACCTCGACGAGCGGCTCGGCAGCGCGACGAGCGTCGGCTTCTTTCTCGACAGCGCCGAGTTCTTTCTGCAGAAGGGTCAGCATGAGCTCGGTTTGCGTGCGCTGTCGAACCTGGCGGAGATGGATCTGCAAAACCGGCAAGTGCTGCGGCTGCTCGCGTATCGGTTGCAGCAGGCCGGCGAGATCGCGCTGGCAGTGCCGATCTTCGAGCGCGTGCTCGAGCTGGCGCCGAACGAGCCGCAGTCGCATCGCGACCTCGGACTTGCGCTCGCGCAGTCGGGGCAGGCACAGCGAGCTGTCGACAGGCTGTATGAGGTGGTCACCGGTGCGTGGGACGGGCGCTTTGCCGACATCGACCTGATCACGTTGACCGAGCTCAACGCCGTGGTTGCCGACGCGGAGCGCGCAGGCAAGCCGGTCGATGTGTCAGCGATCGAGCCGCGCCTGCTGAAGCACCTGCCACTTGACGTTCGCGTCGTGCTGGCGTGGGACGCCGATGCGACCGATGTCGACCTGCACGTGATCGACCCGAACGGCGAAGAAGTCTTTTACGGCCGCAACCTGTCGTACCAGGGCGGCGCGATCACGCGCGACGCGACCGGCGGTTACGGACCCGAGGAATTCGCGCTGAGGAATGCGAAGCCGGGCAAGTATCGTGTCGAAGCGAATTTCTTCGGCCACCGCCAGCAGGTGCTCACGTCGAGCACCGGCCTGATGCTGTGGCTATCGAGCGGCTTCGGCACGCCAGCGCAGCAGGATCAGCGCACGACGCTGCGCGTCAAGAGCGAAGGCGGTCAGCGCGTCGTCGTCGGCGAGTTCGAGGTGAAGCGGTGTGGGGCTGCTTTAGCGCTGACGCGGCGGCGATGCGACGGGCACACTTGCCG
>JBDTQZ010000152.1:0-5541 GCA_039931935.1 Burkholderiaceae bacterium
CAACCACGCTGCATCCACGCCGGCAGCCACTCGGTGATCCCCAATCTGACGTATTGAGAATCGGTGTGCACGATCACGTTGCAACGGCGCTTCAAAGAACCCAGCGCCTCGATCACCGCCATCAGCTCCATCCGGTTGTTGGTCGTGGGGTTTTCGCCGCCGAAGAGCTCCTTCTCGCGATCGCCGTACAACAGCAGCGCACCCCAGCCACCGGCACCTGGATTCCCCTTGCACGCTCCGTCGGTATATATGTGGACAGGGGAGCCGGATGCTGCCTTCGGCAGCACCGGCGACTCTTCGGTTACGAGTTTTACGCCTCGCGCGTGCCTCATCTCCTGGCCGCGGAACGCGCGCCGTCGTTTGCGGCGTCTGGAGCATCGATCACTGCGGAGTTCGAATCGCTGGTAAGAAATGTCCGCGTTGTAGCCGCGGGTGCAAGCCGCCGCGCGGGCTCTTCCTTGCCCTTCCAAACGGCGCCGATCAGTCGCATTCCGCGAACTCGCTTGACGGCGGTCAGCATGTAAATCGCGCCGAGAAACGGCCACCAGCGATCGCCCGCTTTTTCCATGAACTGCCAGCGCGCAAGCCAGCGCTCCTGCCGCACTGACGGCGCGTAGCACCCAAAACGGCCGCGCTCGACGTCGAATGACAGCAGCTTTAACCAATCCTTGATGCGTGGCAGTGTCAGAAATCGCCCTTCGCGCGGCAGATAGGGCGTAGCACCGAGCCGCGTCAGGTACTGCCGGACGCCCCATAGGCTCGCCGGGTTGAAACCAGTAATGACAACGTGACCCTCCGGCACCAGCACCCGCTCGGCCTCGCGCAGTACCTGGTGCGGATCTTCGGTGAACTCCAGAATGTGCGGCATCACGACCAGGTCGATCGAGTGCGTCGCGAACGGCAACTCTTCGTAGCGATTGATGACGGCGACTTTCGGGTGTCCGCTGCTATATGCCACTTTCGGGGCGCGATTAGCGGCGCAAAAGCGCAGCGGCATGCGGTTTTCGCGCAGTGCGTCGATATCCGGCAAGCCGAGCTGCAATGCGTGGTAACCAAAAATATCGACCACGGCGGCATCGAGCTGCAGTTGCTCCCAGTCGAGCACATACTGGCCGGCGGGCGAGCGCAGAAACTCAGATAACCTCCCAATCGACGCGTCTTCGCTCATGTCCACCCTAATGCCCGATCTGATTATCACGCCGCTGCCGGCGTTCAAAGACAATTACATATGGCTGCTGACGCGAGGCAATGAAGCCGCGGTCGTCGATCCCGGCGACGCCGAGCCGGTCATCCGAGCAGTCGAACAGCAGCAACTTCGGCTGACGGCGATTCTAGCGACGCATCACCACGCCGACCATGTCGGCGGTCTGGTTGCACTAAAGCAGCGGTATTCCGCGACTTCGTACGGACCCGCACGCGAAAGCGTGGCGCAGCTCGATCATCGGCTTGCGGCCGGCGATCGCATTGACGTGCTCGGCACGCGTTTCGACGTGATCGACATTCCGGGTCACACCGCCGGTCATATCGCGTTTTACGCGGCCGGATTGAAGCCGCCCGCAGTGTTCTGCGGCGACACGCTATTCGCTTGCGGATGCGGCCGATTGTTCGAGGGCACGCCAGAACAGATGCTTGCGTCACTCGATGCGCTTGCCGAATTGCCGGCAGCGACGCGTGTCTACTGCGGGCACGAATACACGGTTGCCAACATCCGGTTCGCGCTAGAGGTCGAACCTAACAACCGCGAGCTACAAACGCGTGCGACGATGGCGACGGCGATGCGCAAGCGCGGCGAACCGACGCTGCCATCGACGATAGGTCTCGAGCTTGAAACCAATCCGTTCATGCGCTGCGATGTGCCGTCGGTACGTGCAGCGGCGTCCGGCATCAGTCAAGGCGCAGGTTTCGCGCGTGTGTCGACATTTGCAGCGATCCGCACTTGGAAAGACGGATTCGGTTAGGCATTTGTCCCGGAGAAAGGCAGAAAACGCAACTTGACGCCGTTTCCACGTCCTACCTAAACTGCCTCGAACTCTGTAGATTTTTCAACATGCGTCTTTCTAAAAAATCAGCGACCTTCTGGTTTGCGTTCGGCATCTGTTGCACCTGGCTGACGGGTTGCGCAACCGGCGGCGGCGAGTTGCAAACCCCCCACCCCGTCCTGAATCCTTCCGCATCCGTCACCCCTCCTTCACCCTCTCCCGCAGCACCTCCTTCACCCTCTTCTTCACCCGACATCGCGATTGCTCCGTCGCCGCCCGCAACCGCGGCTGCCGAGGACCCCGTGGTTCCTGTCATCGTCGTCCCGGACCATGTGCCGGTGCCGGTGGCGCAACCGCCCTCACCGCCGCCGATGCGCGATCTGTGGGAGCGCATCCGGGTGGGCTTCAAGATGCCGAATCTGGAAACCAGGCTGGCAGAGGACCGCACCCGCTGGTATGCCAGCCAGCCGGATTATTTCGCGCGCATGACGCAGCGCTCGAGCCGCTATCTGTTTCATATCGTCGAAGAGATCGAGCGGCGCAGCATGCCGACCGAGCTCGCCCTGCTCCCGTTCGTCGAGAGCGCGTTCGTGCCGGAAGCGTTTTCGTCCGCCAAGGCGGCCGGGCTGTGGCAATTCATTCCCTCGACCGGCCGCAACTACGATCTCGAGCAGAACATGTGGAAAGACGAGCGGCGCGACGTTGTCGAATCGACGCGTGCCGCGCTCGACTACTTGCAGAAGCTGTACGACATGTTCGGTGACTGGCAGTTGGCACTCGCGTCGTACAACTGGGGTGAAGGCGCGGTGTCGCGCGCGATTGCGAAGAACCGCCGGGCCGGTAAACCGGCGCGCTACACCGATCTGAAGATGCCGAACGAGACGCAGTACTACGTGCCGAAGCTGCAGGCGGTAAAGAACATCGTCGCCGATCCCGGAAAGTATGGTGTCGTGCTGCCGCCGATCGACAACGCGCCGTATTTCATCGCAGTGCATAAAACGCGCGACATCGACGTCGATACGGCGGCGAAGCTGGCGGAGATGAAGGTAGACGATTTCCGTGCGCTGAACCCCGCGTTCAACCGGCCGGTGATACTGGGCGCCGGCGGCGGCGCGCACCTGCTGTTGCCGGCGACGAAGGTCGAACGGTTCCAGGCGAATCTGGCCGCGTGGGAATCGACCGGCCAGCCGCTCGCAAGCTGGACGACGTACAAGACGACCGCGTCCGATACGCTTGCGCTCGTCGCCAAGCGAGCCGGCATCAGCGAAGAGGAATTACGTGACGCGAATCAAATACCGCCGCGTTATCGCCTCGCCAGCGGCTCGACGATCCTGATTCCGCGCGACGAGACAATGGCGTCCGACATTCCCGCAGACAGTCTCGACGGGCGCTTCTCGTTGGTGCCCGAGCACGCAAATCTGCGCAAAGTCACATACCGCGTCCGGCGTGGCGATACAGTGACGAGTGTTGCGCAGCGCTGGAAGGTGCTACCGAAGGATTTGATCGTCTGGAACCGGCTGACATCGCCAAGTTTGTTCGCGGGCCAGCGGCTTGAACTCACGGTGCCCGCGGCGCAGGTTCGCAGTCGCACAACGAAGAAAGCAGTGCAAACGCATAAGCCCGCAACGACACACAGCACCGTCCGCGCACCGGCTCACAAGCGGTCTTACTGAGATAGGTTGAGATGGGGTTTCTAGCCGGCAAGCGCCTGCTGATCACCGGGGTTCTTTCGAATCGTTCGATCGCCTACGGCATTGCGCAGGCGTGTAAGCGTGAGGGAGCCGACCTTGCGTTTACCTACGTTGGCGAACGCTTCCGCGAGCGCATCGGCGAGATTGCCGCGCAGTTCGGCTCTGACGTCGTCTATGACATGGATGTCGGCGACGACGCGCAAATTGCTGCAGCCTTTGACGCATTGAAGCAGCGCTGGGACGGGCTCGACGGCCTCGTGCATTCGATCGGCTTCGCGCCGCGCGAAGCGATTGCGGGCGATTTCGTCGAAGGACTGTCGCGCGAGAGTTTTCGCATCGCGCACGACATTTCTTCGTACAGCTTTCCCGCACTCGCGAAAGCCGCATTGCCGCTGATGGAAGGGCGCAAAGCGTCGTTGCTGACGCTGACCTACCTGGGGTCAACACGCGCAGTACCCAACTACAACACGATGGGACTTGCGAAAGCGAGCCTCGAAGCCAGTGTGCGCTACCTGGCGGCGAGCCTTGGCCCGCGCGGTATCCGCGTCAACTGCATTTCGGCAGGGCCGATCCGGACGCTCGCGGCTGCGGGTATCAAGGGGTTTTCCAAGATATTGTCGGCGGTCGAAAGCACGGCGCCTCTGCGGCGCAACGTCACAATAGACGACGTCGGCAACGTGGCGGCGTTCTTGCTATCGGATCTTGCGGCCGGCATTACGGCCGAGATCACGCATGTCGATGGCGGGTTCAACGCCATGATGGGATTGCCGCTGGAAACTGAATAATGGAGACGGAGATGGCCACCGCTGCCGACCTCGACATAAAGATGGACGCCACATCGCTGTATCGCGAGGAGATCTATACCGATCGCCGCATCGGCACAATTCGCGCGATGGTCCCGGTGACGTCAAACGGTGATGCGGACGCCAAGCGCGAAACGCTGTACATCGGCGAGGCGCAAATAATGACGCAGATGGGACCACTGCCGGTCACGTTCGAGATCGAGGCGACTTCGCTGGACGGCGCGGTCGCGGGTTACGCCAAGGCGGCGAAGACCGCGGTCGAACGCACGGTCAACGAATTGCAGGATCTGCGCCGGCAAAGTGCGTCGTCGCTGGTGTTACCGGGTCAGGGCGGCGTCAGCTTTGGTCCGGGAGGATTGGGCGGAGTCGGCGGAT
Organism: Burkholderiaceae bacterium; assembly: GCA_039931935.1. Lineage (GTDB taxonomy): Bacteria > Pseudomonadota > Gammaproteobacteria > Burkholderiales > Burkholderiaceae_F > JACCZX01. The sequence goes on from JBDTQZ010000152.1 coordinate 4,849, forward strand.
TGGGGGGTGGCGGCAAGATTCAAATGCCTTGATGCAGATGAGCCGGGCGTTAAGCGCATTGTTTGCTGCCATGGTGAGCATCGCTGTTTTTGCTGCACCCTCCGACCAAACGAAAACAGAGATAGGTCATCTTTTCAGCTATCTGAAGTCGTCCGGCTGCAAGTTCAACCGTAATGGAAAGTGGTACGCCGCCGAAGCGGCGAGTAAACACCTGCAGACAAAGTACGACTATCTTGTAAGCGAAGGTCTGATCACGTCCACAGAGTCGTTCATAGAACTCGGCGCCACCGAAAGCAGCGCCAGTGGCAAGCCGTATAGGGTTCAGTGCGCGGGCTCGGCACCTGTCGAAAGCGCCACCTGGTTCAGGGCAGAGCTATCCCGACTTCGAGCTGCAAATCCGAACCGACGTTAAGTCGCGAACCGCATGTGGACGTAGAGGTAGAACGGCGCGCGCGGCGGCGCTTGGAATCGTTCGAACAGCAGCCTGCCGCGCAGACACGAATAGACCGGCGGGCTGCGGTCGCTCCATAGCTTGAGCACTTTGCCTTCGCCATCCAGCGCAGCAACGAACGAAAACGGCGTTTGATCGGGTTGCGGCAGCGCAGCCTGACAATCGCGCAGGTGCGCTCGATACCGTGCGCTGAACTGCGGCAACAGCACGCTGCGGTGGTACTCGAGCGTCAGCGGATCTTT
>JBDTQZ010000153.1:0-5531 GCA_039931935.1 Burkholderiaceae bacterium
CGTACGGGTACGGTACGGCTTTCTTGATGAACTTCTTGATCCTGGTGATGTGCTTTAGAGGCTTCGCGCGGATCTCACGGCTCCAGGCCGTCAAATAGAACAGGTGGAGATCCACCTCGCCAGAAGCGACAAGCGCCTCGGCCAAGTTCATCGTGTACTGACCGATTCCCGTGAGCGGAGAAAGAAGCGCAGAAGCGTTGAGTCCGATGCGCAGCGGCTCGTCGCTCACTTCACGACACGTAAATCGAAGAAGATGTTGTAGATCGGGTAAAGAAAGGCATAGCGGTTCTCGTACTTGGCCTTGTTGCGATTCGCCCAATCGAGTGCCCACCGGTGGAAACCGCGACGAAGCGGACGTTCATTCGTGTCGTACTCGCATCGCATCAGCTCGAACCGCGCCTTGGAGTAGCCGAACCGGAACGTCGGTCGTCCCGGCAAAAAGTAATCGAAGCTGCGCGAGGTGAACGCGCGTTTGTGCGTCGGGTCGGAAAAGTAGTTGACGCTGCTCATAAACGGCGCTCGGACTTCGACGGTGGCATCCGCTTTCGCGATTCGCCAGATTTCTTCCACAGTGCGGACGAAGTCCTCGACATGCTCTAGCACATCAAAGCAGAGAATGCGGTCCCAAGCGTCGTTGTCGAGCGGATAAGGAAACACATCGAGGTTGTGGATTAAATCCGCCTGCGAATCCGAGATGATGTCGATACCAAAGGCGCCCGGCGTCTTGTTGAAGCCGCAACCGAGTTCGAGAACGCGCTGGCTGGCCGTCGCGGCATCAAACCCAGCTCGATCGGTATCTGTCATTTTGTGATTACGCAAAGACCGCCCTCTTGAAGTCTCCTGTCTAGCAACAGACGGACAACGCTGGCTAGGCGGCGCCACCACGGACGGTTCACCCGCTCCAGTGCGGCCATATTGATTCCATAAGCGGCAATGATCGCCTGCGTCGGATCGAGAAGGAATCTAAAGTTCGAATAGCCGATCTGCTTGCACAAATCGCGGATGTGGGCAGGCGGCATATCCTTTTCGGTCACGCTGTAAAGTTCCATTGCTTTTACCGAATCCGGGCTCTTTGAATGACCCGCACCCGGTTCGTGCGTGACAAGTACGCCGCCAGGCCGCAACGCGCGGTAAACGCTTTCAAGAGCTGCCCGTTCGTCGACGGCGTGATGAAGGGCGTCGTAAAACACGGCGCAGTCGAACGGCTCGGCAAAGTTCAGCGACTCGTAGTCGGAAACTACAAACTCAAGATCGGACGCTTCGTAGCGAGCTCGATTTCGCTCCGCAAAGCGGATCATGTCGGGTGCAATGTCCTGGCCGACCACCTCGTAGCCGCGTCGAGCAAAAAAAGCACTGGTCCACCCGGTGCCGCAACCCAAATCCAGCAACCGCGCCGGTGGTTGCGGCAGCAAGGCCATGATCAACCCAAGGTCGACGAGATTCTTAGAGCATGTGAAATGTGAGAAGGGCTTGTCATAGGCGCTGCGTGCGTCGTCTTCGCCGATCTGCTGCATATAGTCGATCTCACCCTGCTTCATCCGTTTACTCCGTCGCGCGCTTTCGCGGCATCTGTCAGCATTTGTTTCAGATGCGACAGGCTCGGTGCATGGCCGGCTCGCAGCGCCGTCAAATGAAACCGCGCCCGCTGATAAAGCATTTCGGGTGGATAGCCTCCGAAGCGATCCATGAATTGCTTGTGAACGAAGAACGCGTTGGTGCCCGCTAGATTGCAGCTCACCAGCTGATAGTCAGGCGCAAGCTGCTGCACCCACGCTGCAAGTGACGCGCCGTGATAATCGTCACCGTGCCATTTATGCTGAGGAACATAAGTGATTTCGGCAACCATCGGATACGGAAACTTTGCGTTGTACTCGCCGATAACAATTTTCGGGTTCAGCGCTGCAATAGCCGCCCGCGCAATGGTCAGATCATTGCCGTCGATGTCGATTGAGAGTACGTCGAGACAAGGGCCGAGCGGTTCGAGCGCCGGCCGCAATAAATCGACGATGTTTTCGCGTGTCACCAGCGCCTCGATCAGGCGAAGACGGTTATTCGTAGGTAAAGCCGTGCGAATGGCAGATATGTTGGTTGGATCACCATCGATCCAAACGCCACGCCAACCCTTCAGTAGCAAGTAATGAGTATTATTTTCGCGCCCGTCACCGCAGCCGATCTCAGCGAACACACCGCCTTCGAGACCCATCCTCAAGCAGATATCTTCCAAGATGCCGTCTTCGTCGGCTTGTGAGTAAACTTTGAATCCACGAGATGCCGGATTTTCAGGCGTTGACATTCGCAGCTCGGCCTGAAGGCGATCAAACTCTCGCGAGAGTTCCAGTTGCAGAGCAATGTCCAGCGTGGTTGCGGCTGGTGCGGCGAGCGACGGAAGTAACCCGGCAACGCTGCGCTTCAGACGCGCTAAAAACACCATTGTTCAGAGCTTCCTTGCCCGCTCTTGTATGGCCGCAAGCCGCTTGAGCAGTTGCTTTTCTTCCGGTGAGAGCAATCCGAAGATAACGCGTACCAGATAGAAGATAGCCCATGCCCCTCCCCCAACTAACAGCAGCCCGGGCCAGCCAGCAATGCCGTCGCTTGATACAAGCAATGCCGCCTGTGCGAAGACGCCACACCCAACGCCTAACCAGAAACGGCGAAAGCCTTGTGCCGCGTGGAGACGCAAAGTCCGTTGCGCCGCCAAGCGGAACAGAAAGGATGTCGACATACCGAGCAGCATTGCAATAGCGGCGCCGATCAGTCCGTATCTAGGAACGAGAAGAACTATTGATCCGAGCACAACGAGGGCCGTCAGCCAAGAGAAACGCGCAGCGAGCGCAGAGTGCCCGCTCGCCGCCAGAATGTTACCAATCGGAACGGCAAAGGCCGGGATCGCAAATGCCAGCCACAGGACGCGAAACGCTGTGGTTAGTTCAATTGTGCTGAACTTGCCGAGCCAAAGAGCGAGGAATGGCTCGGCCAAGACCCACCCTGGGACAAGCAGCGGAACGACGACTATCGTCACGGCGCGGTTGAGTGCATGCGACAGCTCTTCGATCTCGGCATGGCCGCCATTGACATACAAAGCGGCAGCATGTGGAAAAACAAAGGAGGTCATCGCGACGACCGCGGCAAGCGTCTTGTTAGCGACATTGACGCAGAGCGCGTAAGCGCCGGCGATCGCTGGCGATCCAACGGCCAAGATGAGAATGCGGTCCCCCTGATAGACGAGTGTGCTGGCGATCTGGGAACCAAACATGCCGACAGAAAAACTACGGTTGGCGGCGAGCAACTGATAGTCGAAGCGAAGCGGGCCGCTCCAATCGACCCGCCGGCGCATTGCCAGAGCCGTAACAATGGCGAAGACGACGCCCAGCCCAACCCCCAGCGCTACGATGTCTGTTAGAGATCGATCCGCGCGCACTATCAACAGAGCGCCAAGCCAAAGTAGAACGGTCGACATCGTCTGCACCGCCGTAATCCAGACGAGTGCTTGTGAGGCCCGCGCGACTATCCCGGGCAACAGCGTTGCCACGCTGAGCGCGATCCACACTGCACAAGCATGAACGAGATCGATTCCCGGCAAGGTTCCAAGAACTTTATCGAAACCCAAGCCAGCACTGATGGACGACGCGGCAAGCCACACTGCGGTTCCGAGCGCTAGGCCGATTAGACCCAGCGCCGCGGCAAGTGTCGTAAGTGTTCGACCTACGTCGACCCTACCAACGACCAGTGCCGCCGCCAGCCGTCGCACGCTGCTCGATGCAATACCGAAGTCGAGTTGCGCTGCAATCAGCGGCGTGACGAGAATAATCATTAACACGCCGAACCGCTCGGGGCCAAGTGCATGCAGGAGCTGCGGGGTAATTAAGAAGACGACAGCTAACGGCAATGCCCAGCTCGCTAGGCCCCAGAGGGCACGCGCGGAAAAGCGGCGCGCCTGCATCAGATCGCAGCCGTTCAGGAGCTAAACCCGCGAACTCGCGCGAGCAGCTCGGACGTCGATCGCTTGTGCACGAATGGAATTGCTACCGTGCGACCGCCCCACGAGCGAACGGCTCGCGCTTCAGGAAGAGTTTCGATGTCGTAGTCGCCGCCCTTAACGTAGATGTCCGCACGCGCGATGTGCAACACGTCTAGCGGCACCGGTTCATCGAAGATGGTGACCATGTCGACGCACTGAAGTGCCGCTAGCAGCGCGGCGCGGTCGGCTTCTTGATTGATCGGTCGGTCGTATCCCTTACCGAGCTTTCGTACTGAGGCATCGCTGTTTATCGCAACCATCAATGACGCGCCGAGCGCGCGCGCTTGAGCGAGGTAGGTCACGTGCCCGCGATGCAGAATGTCAAAAACGCCGTTGGTTGTCACGAGCGGTCGAGCGAGTTGCTGCACGGCTTGAGCAAGATGCTCGCTGGCAACGATCTTGCGTTCAAAGTCAGGGCGATTCGGCATGCCGTTAAGAGATCGCAGTGAGAGTCCCGTTTGCTTCCATGGCCGCAGCTGCTTCGGCCAATGACCGGAATCGACCGGTCGCCAACCCCGATATTTTTGGTTCTTCGGGAAGCGCAAGAGCGTTCGTGCCGAGCAGTACGCGGATCTGCAGCCCCGCTGCCTTGGCCGCCTGAAGGTCAGAGATTGCGTCTCCAAGCATGACCGATTGCATGAGAGCTAGACCGCGTTCGCGGCCGGCGCGCAATAACATTCCTGGTGCGGGCTTGCGACAGTCACACTCGCGACGGAAAAGGCCAATCGCATCGAGCGGGTGATGCGGGCAGTAGTAAGTCGCCTCGATGGCCGCTCCTTCTTCCGCAAAACGCGCGCGCATCCAGTCGTCGAGCGCCAGAAAGTCGTTTTCGGAGTACCAACCGCGACCAATTCCCGACTGGTTCGTGATGACGACCAACGCGTAACCCATTCGCATTAAAGTCCGCGCTCCATCAAACACACCGTCGATAAACTCGAAGTCTGCGCGTGTGTGCACGTAGGCGCGGTCGACATTAATTACGCCATCGCGATCCAGAAATGCGGCCGGGCGAAGGTTCATGCGTGCGGCTGCTGCGCCAGCAGCCACTCGACATAGCTGGCAGTGCCTCGTTCGACCGTTTGAAATGCCATGTCGCAACCGGCCGCGCGTAACTGCGTCAGGTCAGCTTGCGTAAACGCTTGGTACTTCGCAATCAACGCATCCGGAATCGGGATGTATTCGATCGCTCCCTGCGATATCAGTTGTTTCGGATCAAGCGCCTGTTTGCCGTTTGCAGCGCGAACGGTGTTAATGACCGCGACCGCGACGTCGTTGAAGCTCTGCGCGCGCCCGGTGCCGACGTTATAGACACCGGACACTGGTCGTTGCCAAAAGTGCAGATTGACGTCAACGACGTCGTCCACATGAACGAAGTCACGCCGCTGTTCGCCGTTCGCATAGCCGTGGCTGGCCTCGAAAAGTCCTATCCGGCCGTGCTCGCGAAACTGGTTGAACGCGTGGAACGCGACCGACGCCATGCGCCCCTTGTGCCATTCGCGCGGTCCGTACACGT
>JBDTQZ010000154.1:0-5511 GCA_039931935.1 Burkholderiaceae bacterium
GGCGGCCTCGATGTCTGTGTGGCTAATCGAAAGGTTCATACTGCGAGCTTAACTTCTTACGGCACGCTCGTTGCTTCGTGCCTGTGCTTCTCTACGTTTATCTATTCACTCCAATGCGTGCACAAGATATTCTGGAAACAATTGGCAACACGCCGACGATTCGTGTGAACCGCCTGTTCCGCGAAATCGCACCGCAAGCCGAGGTGTGGATCAAATCCGAGCGAGCGAATCCTGGCGGCTCGATCAAGGACCGCATCGGGTTGTCGATGATCGAAGCGGCCGAAGCAAGCGGCGAGCTCAAGCGCGACGGCACGATCATCGAGCCGACTTCGGGCAATACCGGAATCGGCCTGGCGATGGTCGCCGCGGTCAAGGGCTACCGGTTGATCCTCGTGATGCCCGACAGCATGTCGATCGAGCGGCGCCGGTTAATGCTCGCCTACGGCGCTGAATTCGAACTCACGCCGCGCGCAATGGGCATGCCGGGCGCGATCGAACGCGCCAAACAGTTGGTCGCAGCCACACCCGGTGCATGGATGCCGCAGCAGTTCGACAATCCGGCCAACATCGACGTCCACGTGCGCACCACCGCGCAGGAAGTGCTGCGCGATTTTCCGGAAGGGTTTGATGCGGTCATCACCGGTGTTGGCACTGGAGGGCACATCACTGCGATGGCGCAGGTCCTGAAACCGAAATGGCCGCAGCTGAAAGTTTTTGCGGTCGAGCCGTCGGCGTCCCCGGTGATTTCCGGCGGCAAGCCTTCTCCGCATCCGATTCAGGGTATCGGTGCGGGCTTCATTCCGAAAAACCTGAAAACAGAGCTGCTCGATGGCGTGATCCTGGTCGAAGCCGAAGAGGCACGCGAAATGGCGCGCCGTGCCGCGCGCGAAGAGGGTGTGCTCGTCGGCATTTCGTCCGGCGCTGCGCTGGCCGCGATCGCCAAGAAGCTGCCCGAGCTGAAGAGCAACGCGCGCGTGCTCGGATTCAACTACGACACCGGCGAGCGCTATTTGTCGATCGAAGGATTCTTGCCCGCCGAAGCGCCGTCTACCTAACCGGCGCTGAGGTAAGCGGCGCTGCGCAGTGGCTTGCGCCCTCCACCTTGTCTTGTCCGAGCTGCCAGGGCGGCGGCTCATCGAAACGATTGTGCGGTGTCGCGCGTGACCAATCGATCGCAATAAATGCCAGCGCGGCTGCCCAAAACGTAGCGGCAAAAATGGCGGTGCGCGTGAGCTTCATGCCTTGAGTCCTAATCGCTCGCGCAACGGAATGCCGACGAACGAGCCGGCAAACGCCGCAACGAACCACACCCACCCGTGCAGGCTGCCGGTCGAAATACCCGAAAAATAGGCGCCGACGTTGCAGCCGAATGCCAGCCGCGCCGAGTAGCCGAGCACCAAACCGGTCACGAGCGCGACGAGCCACTGCTTACCGCTTGCGCTTGTGACAGGCCGCGCGCGGCCGCGAAAATTGGCAGCGATCAATGCGCCGATCAGCAGCCCGAGATTGGTTACCGAAGTCACGTCTGTGAGCAGTGACGATTCAACGCGCACCTGGTGCGCTTCGTTTCCCCAATAGGCGTTGGCGGCCAGATCGGCGCCGAACCACGTGGCGATCTTTGCGCCCCATAGGCCGAGCCCATAGACGATGCCCCATGGTTGGCCGGCGATGATCAAATTCAGCACAGCGAACACCGCGAGCAAAACGGCGGCAACGTAAATCCCATTCCCTTGCCAGCGCGTGTCGGTGCGCTTGCGTTTGCGCCATAGCCACGTGCCGAGTGCGCCAAGCACAAAAAGTTGCACCATGAGCGCGGTTCCGACTCCGAGATGTTCGGGCAGCGAGAAAGGTGGCAGGCTGCCGAGTGCAAGCCAGCGATCGAGATGCGCGGCGCCGATAAAACTGCCGGCGATAAAGCCGGGCAGCACCGCGAGAGAAAATCCGTTGCCAAGTCCAGCCTTGTAAAGCGTGCCCGATCCGCATCCATCGGCAATCTGCATCGCGGCGCCGAATACAAACGCGCCGATCACCAAGCTCACCGACAACGGCGCGATCGCTCCGGTCAGCTCTTCGTTGGCCGCAATCAGCGGGATCGATACCAGCATTGCCAGCCCAATCGCCAACAGTTGCGCGAGAAATCCGGTCGGGTCGCGGTCGCGGATCCACGCGCGCCAGCCGGTGGTAAATCCAAACGAAACGCCGGCCAGGAGGGCGCCAAAGCCGATGCCGACGAGAAAGAGAAAGCCCTGCCGCAACCCGACCATCCAAGTGATCGCAAGCCAGGCGATCACCGCGCCAATCAACAGCGGCAGACTCGATGCGCGGGATGCGGAGCCGGGCTGATCGCGAATCGAAGAAGTGCCGTCGCCCGGGATTGCTGCCATTACGCGCACTTCATCACGGTGATCCGCTAGCGACTCTCAGCTGCAACCAGAATTGCTGAAGCCGGTTAGGAACGTTTTCCATCGCCAATCCCGCATTCGACCAGCCGACCACCGATTCGGGATACAGCTTGACGTCATCGTGTCCAAGCAGCTCCGACAAGACGAACCAGCTGGTCGCCGCCCAGTGACCGGTATTGCAAAACGAAATCGTTGGCTGAGCGCTCATCGTTTCCGACCACACGCCGGCCTGTTGCGCGACCTGCTTGATGTCGTCCGTCGGCAACAGCTGGCCGTCCTTCGTGAACCACACCTCGTGACTGACGTTCTTTGCGCCGACGATGGTCCCTGGCTTCTTGGCGACGGCATGTCGCGTTTGACCCGCGAAGTATGCGGCCGGCCGCGTGTCGAGCAGCCGCGCCGAGCGATTGCTCACCGCTTGGGCGACCTCGTCGCGCGTTGCGATCAAGCGTGGGTCCAGCATGACTTGAAAACTGGACGGCGCTCGCACCGACGTTTCGGTCGAGACCGGCAAACCTGCGGCTCGCCACGCGGTCATACCGCCGTTTAGCACCGATAGCGTCGAAACCCCGGCGGCCTTTAATGTCCAGTAAACACGTGCGGCCGAACCGAAGTCGGTCGAATCCATGCCTTCGTACACCACAATGACCGGAGTCGTCCGATCGATTCCGAGTCGTTGTATCAACGCCGTAAGCGCATCGGCCGTCGGCAGCTTGCCGGGGCTCTCGGCGGGGCCATGCCATTTTGCGTACGGCGCGTGCTGTGCACCGGCAATATGTCCGAGCTCATACGTGGACTTGCCGTCGATCTTGTCTTCGCGGATATCAACAATGTGCAATCTCGAATCGCCGAGCTTTGCCGCCAGTTCGGTCGGCGTCACAAGAGCTTGCGCAGCGATTGCGCTCGCCGAGGCAAGCGACAAGAGCAACGACAGTAGCCAGAGCATCACGGGATGAAACACTTCGGTTGCGTGGAACCCATCAGGGGGTCGACGATGATGCCTGAACGGCAGCGAAGCCAGCTACCCGATCCGGTATGTGCTTATTCCGCGGCGGAACAGAGGAAAGCTGAATGAGCACGGCGATTCGCGTGTTCGTCGTCGCCGCGATGGCGGCACTGCTCGCCTACCTCACATGGCCGTGGCTGAAGAACGCGCTGTATTTGGGTGCGCTGCTCGCCGAAGAGCCCCCGCGGACGTTGCCGGTACCGGTACCGGTACCGGGAGTGTCGATGCGAGCAGTACGCGATACGTTCGGCGCGCCACGGCCAGGCGATCGCAAGCATCATGGCATCGATATCTTTGCGCCACGCGGCACTCCTCCGCATCTGCACTACGGCGTTTATCGCAGGGCCAGTGGAGCGATCAATCCGCGTCTGTTACTAACGGATACGCTGGCCGCCCGCGCGGAATCGGTTGCCCGCAAACGTGCTCCGGGAGCAGATCGGGGTGCCGAGTGACGCCATCGCGCCGACTATGGCTGCGCGCGGCTGCACTCAGCCTCGCTGGCGCCCTGAGTCCGCGCGGCCTCGCACAAGACCGGTACGCAGCGGCGCGTGAAAGCCTGCTGCGTGAAATAGAAAGCGACATGCGCGCCACCGCGCGCGATACGGGCCACCCGGCACTGAGCGCGGTAGTGCGGCGTGCGATCGCGACGGTTGCGCGCGAACGCTTTGTGCCGTCGCACCTGGCGGCGCACGCGTACGAAAACCGTCCGCTGCCGATTGGCGAGGGGCAAACGATTTCGCAGCCGTTCATCGTCGCGTTGATGACCGAATTGATGCAGCCGAAGCCGGACCATGTCGTGCTCGAAGTCGGCACCGGCTCGGGTTATCAGGCAGCGGTGCTGGCCGAGTGCGTAGCGAAAGTGTATTCGATCGAGATTGTTGCGCCGCTGGCGCAGCGCGCGCGAGCGGCACTCGACGCCGCCGGCTATCGCAATGTGGAAACACGGATCGGCGACGGCTATCTGGGCTGGCCGGAAGCAGCGCCGTTCGATGGAATCATCGTCACTGCCGCGCCGGATCACGTCCCGCCGCGCTTGATCGAACAACTCAAGCCGGGCGGCCGGCTGGTGGTACCGGTCGGGCCGCACCGCGCCACACAAGAATTATTGGTGATCGAAGCGGGCCGCGACGGCCGTGTCACTACGCGCCGCACGATCGCGGTGCGCTTTGTCCCGCTGACGCGATAGCGTCAGCGCGGCGCGATGTTGCCGCGCTGGATGCGATCGTCGAGCTCTGCGATGGTCGCCGCCAGAGAGTTTCCCTGCTGGTTGAGCGCAGAGCGCAGCGCATGCTCCAACTGATCGGCGCGCGTCATCAGAGCAGTCTGCACATCGGCCGCGCGTTGCTCCGCCCGCGCCAACTCACTCGCCAGATAGGTTCTCAGTTCGGTAAAGCGCGACGCTTCGGCCTGATCGGCCAGCTTGCGCTGCGCTTCAAGTTCTCGCCCGTAGCGCCGGTTTTCTCCCAGAGCGATGCTCTGCTCGACCAGCATCAGCACCACGACGATGCCGAACAGCACGAGCACCACGGTTCCGAGCGGGGCCGCGACTGTCGTCACGCCGAGCCATAGCTGAACCGGCGCGTTCAACGCGGGCCAGTTCATGAATCCGAAAAATGCGATCACCGCCAGAAAGATCCACAGAACAATTCTCATCGCAGCCTCCCACTCAGACCCGGTAGCGTAATCGGTTCTGCCAAGAGCCTTCTCGCAGCACTGGGCTCGACTCCCAGCGGCCGACGCGAACTGCGGGCTTCGAGCGGTTCGATAGACTGCAGCTTCGTCCGCTCACCTGCCGCCATGAACTATCGCCGCCTCGGCCGCTCCGGTTTGAAAGTTTCAGAGCTTTCTTTCGGCTCGTGGGTGACCTACGGTAATCAGGTTGATACGCGCGCCGCGCGCGAGTTGATGGCCGCGGCGTATGACGCCGGCGTCAATTTTTTCGACAACGCCGAGATATACGCGCGTGGCCAGAGTGAAGAAATCATGGGCGCCGTTTTGAAGGAACTGGCATGGCCGCGCCTCAAGTACGTCGTTTCGACCAAGTTCTATTGGGGCATGGCGACTGGCAAGGGCGAATTTCCGAACGAGCGCAACACGCTTAAC
>JBDTQZ010000155.1:0-5500 GCA_039931935.1 Burkholderiaceae bacterium
CGAGCGTTGAACGGTCACTGATCGTCTTCGAAGTGGCAGAGTCGCTGCTGGCGCCGCTGATGGAAGACGTCGAGCTCGGGTTTCCTGGGGTGCACTCTTTCAGTCTCCCGTCTGTCGGCGACGGAGCCGACGGCAAACCCCCGCGACGCCACGTTGAACTGGGGGTGCGGGGCTCGGACGAGTCAATCGTCGAGCACGCGTTCAGCAAGCTGCGTGCAGGCGTGCTGGCTCTGGGTGCAGAGGTCAGCCCGTAATGCGGTGGACCAAACGGCGCGTTAGCCCGCTCGGCGTGTTGGCGCAGGGCCGCTGGCGGTTTGGTCTGCGGCAAGCAGCAATCGTTATGGTCGCGACCCAGATAGCGATGGGGTGCGGAATCTTTTGACGCCCTGGCTTGGCGCGGGGCCCCCTTTTATTACCGCGTTTCCCGCGGTCGCCATCGTGGCGTTCTTCTCGGGTATCACGACGGGCGCAATCACTGCCCTCGCGTGTGCACTTTGACTGTTGGGACCGTGGACCCCGCCGGCGCTTGCTTCCTGTCTCGGCTGGGAAGGGTTCGCCACGTTCATTCCGGCCGCCTTCCTTGTCGCGTTTTTTAGTGGTCAGGGCCGCGATGAAGCGGCTGCGGCAACGGCCGCGGCCGCAAAGACCGCGTCGGCCAGGATGGCAGCGGCGACTGGCAGTGTTGGCCGCGTTTACGTTTCCGATTTCGATGGCGCTGGTATATGTCGTGTGGGTCGCGCTGCGACGGACACGACGCGAGCTGGCGGCTCAGAGTTTGCAGCGCGAGGTCGAATTAAGCGCACGTATTGAAAATGCATTGCATCACGTGCAGAAGCTCGAAGCACTGGGAAGACTTACCGGTGGCGTGGCACACGACTCAACAATCTGCTGACGATCGTGAGCAACAACCTGCATCTGATGCGCCGTCTTGACCCCAAAATGGCCGGAGGGAGGGCGATTGACGCTGAGTGCGCGTAACGCAGCGCCAGCTGAGATCGACATCACCGGCGACTTTGTCGTGTTGACGGTGGCAGACACCGGCACCGGCATCGATCCAGAGTTGACCGACCGCATCTTGGAACCGTTTTCACGACGAAACCCGCGGGGCAGGGTACGGGGCTTGGGCTAAGCCAGGTCTATGGGCTGTGCGCCCAGGCGTGAGGTACCGCACGCATCGACTCCGTGCGCGGTCAAGGCACGCGTGTCAGCTTTTACCTGCCCGCCACGGATCCGATGCTGTCGGTAGGCGATGCGCCAGGTAAGCCGGAAGATCTCAAGCTCGACTGCAGCATCCTGCTGGTGGAGGACAACGAAGAAGTTGCAGTCGCCACGCAGCCGCTGTTGCAAACAGTCGGATGCACCATGAAATGGGTGGCGAATGGAGATGCGGCGCGCGTGATGATTGACGCCGAACCGGGCAAGTTCGACATCGTGCTCAGCGATATGGCGATGCCGGGCGAGCTCGACGGCCTGGGACTCGCTGAATATCTTCGCAAGCGACATCCGGAAATTCAGGTCGTACTGATGACGGGTTACACAGATCAACTACAGGCGGCCGCGGCGCGCCGCTTTACCGTGTTGGCAAAGCCGTGCTCTCCCGACGTGCTGGTGAACGCTATGCGGGACGCAATTCGCCGGCGCAGGTCAGTGAAGGCGACCGCGTTGGAAGAATGAGGCAAACATAAAAAAAGCCCGATCTGGTGAGAGATCGGGCTCAGAAAGCACCACCCAAGGAGGAGACAGAAGAGTCTGGTTAAACCCAGACAGTGGTGCCAAGGAGACAACCGTTACAGCGTCTTTGTACGCTTCTTCGTCTACTCAGCAAACGCGAAGTTGATCAGGTTTTGGCCGTCAACTTCGCGCTTTACGTAGGACCCTGGGTGACTGTAAAGCCGGAGAGATCGATTAGGCAGCTTTGCGCTTGGTCGAGGACTTGACCGAGTCATTAGCAGCTGAGGCGGCTTTCATCGTGACCGCCGCGGCGGCCGACACGTTCGACTCCGCCATTTCAACCGCTTGACGTGTCGCACGTGCGAACGTGTCATAGGCGGTATTGGCAGCTGCAACGGCGCTTTTCAACATCGACACTGCGGGCTCGGAGCCGGCCGGCGAGTTTTTCGAGGCAAAATCGATCAACTGGGCGACCTGCTTGTTGTTCTCGGCGATTTGCGCCTCGACGATGCGCGAGACTTCGGTGCTGGCACCGTTCGCGATGCTGTACGCATTGCGCGAATAGCTGACCGCTTTCTCAAGCGTCGGCTGAGTTACTCCGCCGGACAGCGCCAGCAATTCTTGAACGTCTCTGACCGACAAGATCGCTTGCGTACGCTGTACTGACTCTTCCAGGGTGGCCTTGGCCGCCGCAAGGTTGAGTTCCATGAAACGCTCGGCGGTGTCAAACCAGGTCTGGCTCAGCGCGATCGCGGCGTCCATCTGACCTTTTTGGATTTCCGTAAATTGTGCGGGGGTTGCAAACATTCAAACACTCCTCATGGTGGATAAAAGTTTCGGCCCTCTGAGGGCTCGGCTATTGCTATTGCTGCAATGCACAAAGCGAATTTTAGGGGCTATGACGGCCAAGTCAAGCGTTTTTGATGCAACGCACTAAAATCGGCGGGATGGTGACAAACGAGCTCTTAGCCGAGGCTTTTAGTGCCTGAGCTACGTTCGGCTACCAGACAGGCTGCATGGTTTGCCGCTGCTCCCCTGGCGTTTGTGTTGCTATGGAGTACGGGATTTATCGTGGCCAAGTACGCCGCGCCTCATGCACCGCCGCTGACCTTCCTGCTGTACCGGTTTGCTGGGGCCATCGCAATCCTGCTTCCAATCATCGCAGTGGCCAAGGCGCCGTGGCCGCATGGCGCAAAGAGCTGGCGCGACGTCATTGTCGTTGGTGTTCTGCTGCAGGCTACCTATCTTGGGGGCGTATGGCTTGCCATTGCGCTCGGAATGCCCGCCGGAGTGTCGGCACTCTTGGTGGGGTCGCAGCCACTTTTGACGGCGCTGCTGGCATTCACCGTCAATGAGCGGGCATCACGCCTGCAATGGATCGGTCTGATGATCGGGTTCGTCGGTGTCGCCTTGGTGCTGTCTGACCGGCTGACGCTCGCGGGCGTTGAGCCGCTTGTGCTGGCCGTTAACTTTCTTGCACTTGCGGGGATCACGGCGGGAACGCTGTATCAGAAAAGGCATGTGACTGACGTCGATCTGCGCACCGGTAGCCTGATCCAGTTTGCGGCGTCGTTCGTTGTTCTGCTGCCTCTCGCCGTTGCGACTGAATCGATGGTCGTCGATTTCACGCTTGAGTTCTGGCTGGCGCTGGCGTGGTCGATCGTAGCCCTTTCGCTGGTCGCTATTACTCTATTGCTCGTTATGATTCGCCGCGGCCGTGCCACCGACGTGACGAGCTTGATGTACCTCACGCCGCCTGCCACCGCTGTCATGGCGTGGTTGATGTTTGACGAGATGCTTGGCCCGGTTGCGTGGGCAGGCGTGCTGGTGACGATGGCAGGCGTGGCACTGGTACTCACGAGGAAGCCGTAGAGGTCATCATCAATCGGAGCATCGGTGAGCAACGAGCGTGAGCTGCCGCATGGGCGTGACGGCTACCGCCACTTTCAGCGCGTCACGACCCGTTGGATGGACAACGACGCCTACGGCCACGTCAATAACGTCGTGTATCTGAGCTGGTTCGACACGGTGGTCAACGAGTTTCTGATTCGCTCCGACGTGCTCGACCCGCGCCGCGGTAATGTTGTGGGCTTTGTCGTCGAAACGCATTGCCGGTATCTGGCGCCGCTCGCGTTTCCGCAATCGGTCGAAGCGGGGCTAAGAGTGGGCCACCTGGGAAGATCCAGTGTGCGCTATGAAATCGCGATCTTCGCGGAAGGCGTTGAGACTGCCAGCGCGCAGGGTCACTTCGTGCACGTCTACGTCGATCGCACGACTCACAAGCCGGTCCCGCTACCCGTGCAGTTGCGGGCAACGCTGCAAACGCTGGTCGCGTGAACGGTATGCCGAACCGCGAACGCAGCGGCGTCGGTGATCCGGCCGTCGTTGACCATGCGATCGCGACGCGCCAATCCGTTCGCGCGTTTCTTCCAACGCCGGTGCAGCGCGAAACCGTCGAAGAGATTTTGCAGCTGGCATCGCGCGCACCGTCCGGCACGAATACGCAACCCTGGAAAGCAGTCGTGTTGACCGGTGTGGCGAAGGAGAGACTCAGCGACGCGATCCTGGCCGTTTACAACGATGCGGAGCAGCGCAAGCAGCACACCGAGGAGTACGCGTACTACCCGACCAAGTGGATCGAGCCCTACCTGGCGCGGCGGCGCAAGATCGGGTGGGATTTGTATGGGCTGCTTGATATCGGCCGCGAAGACAAGGCAAGAATGCACGCGCAGCACGGGCGCAACTACGTTTTCTTCGATGCGCCGGTGGGCATCATCTTCACCATCGACCGCATCCTGGAGCAGGGAAGTTGGCTCGACTTCGGGATGTTCCTGCAGAACGTCATGGTGGCGGCGCGTGCGCGTGGACTCGACACCTGCCCGCAGGCAGCGTTCACGCAGTTTCACCGCGTTATTGCGCGCGAGCTGCAGTTGCCCGAAACGGAAATGGTCGTGTGCGGCATGTCACTCGGCTATGCCGATATGTCGAAGATAGAAAATGAGCTGGCGACGGAGCGGGAGCCCGTGTCGGGTTTCACGCGTTTTATTGAGAAGTAACGAGGGAGCAGCATGAAGCACACGGTTGCGGTCATCGCCGGCGACGGCATCGGCAAGGAAACGGTGCCGGAAGGATTGCGCGCGCTGGACGCAGCGGCGCGCCGATTCTCCATTGATCTTGCCTTCGAGCACCACGACTTTGCGAGCTGCGACTATTTCGCCAAGCACGGCGAGATGATGCCGACCGACTGGAAGTCACGGCTTGAAGGTGCCGACGCGATTTTCTTCGGTGCGTGCGGCTGGCCCGCGACCGTGCCGGACCATGTGTCGCTCTGGGGATCGCTGATCAAGTTCAGGCGCGAGTTCGACCAATACGTCAATTTGCGTCCGTGCAAATTGATGCCAGGAATTCGTTCTCCGCTGGTCGATCGGAATGGGAGCCCCTGGCCGTCCGAGGCGATCGATTTTGTCGTCGTGCGCGAAAACACGGAAGGAGAATACTCATCCATCGGCGGACGCATGTTCGAGGGTACACCGCGCGAATTTGTGATCCAGGAAACGGTGATGACGCGTCACGGGGTTGATCGAGTGCTGCGCTTCGCGTTCGACCTCGCCGGCAAACGTCCAAAGAAGCATCTAACGTCGGCGACGAAAAGTAATGGCATTTCGATCACGATGCCGTACTGGGATGAGCGAGTCGAGGAGATGGCGAACCACCACCCGGGTGTGCGGGTCGACAAGTTTCACATCGATATCTTGACGGCGCATTTTGTTCGCAACCCGGACTGGTTCGACGTGGTGGTCGCATCGAATCTGTTTGGCGACATCCTGTC
>JBDTQZ010000156.1:0-5476 GCA_039931935.1 Burkholderiaceae bacterium
CGATCGCATTCTGCGGGCAAGCCTTCACGCAGGAGTAGCACTCCCAGCACATGTTCGGCTCGATGTTGTAGGCCCGGCGATAGGTCGGGTCGATGTGCATGATGTCCGAGGGACAGATGTCGACGCAGTGTCCGCATCCGTCGCACCTCGTCATGTAGACGAAGGTAGGCATGAGTGGCTCCTTGAGCGGTTCTTGATGAAATTGTTTTCTGGTTTCTTTTTCAATAGTGACGCGGGGCCTCACGCTTGCTGCCGAGTCCCATGTCCATCGGAGCGTCTCGCAACAGTTCCATGGAATGCCGCTTTCGTTGCTCCGGATCGTCACGCGACTGCGTCGGCAGGTTCTCGGCCGTGCCGTCAGCCTCGGATAGCCGTTTTTCGAAGGCTGCCGCCGGCTTGAAGAACATGTGGGCGAACTTCGACCACGGCACGCCGACAAAGAGCACGATGGTCGCAAGGATGTAGAGCCAGAAGAGCACGCCCACGCCAGCGCCCATCGCGGCCCAGGCGACCGCGAGAGTCACGCTCACCAGCAGCGACAGAACGAAGAGGTCCGCCTTCGCCAGACGGAAGGGCGAGTGGCCTTCGGAGGCGACGTCAACGCGGATGAAGAACCAGAACCAGTAGCCGCCAACAAGCACCATCAGGGCGCCGATCCACCACAGCATCGGCCAGATCTGCGGCGTGGCTGTCGGGCCAGCGGGGTATCGGAACACCATGACCGCAGAGGCCACCAGATAGAAGATGAACCCATACATGCCGAGCAGGTGCGCCACCCGACGTTTCGGGTTACAGAACTCTCCCGAAGCAAGCACGTCGACTAGCGCGGTCTGCACGGCGATCGAGGCGAGCTCGCCGCCGCCCACCTTGCGGCCCTTCGCCCTTGACTTGCGCATGTTGGTGAAAAAATAACCTGCGCTACCCTTGTGGATGATATCGAACAGCGTCCCTATCACCACGGCCAGGGCCATCACAACCAGGAACCCCTGCAGGAAGCCGGCAGGCAACGACGCGCCCGCGACGGCGAATGGATTGATACTTAGCATGGATTCTTCCCTCTCTTGGTCGTGCTAACGAAGTGTCCTCGCAAAAGCGCCTGCTCGGATGCGCCGGGTCCACGTTCGCAACGGATCTCGAATGTGCCACGCGCTTCGCATGTCCGCCAATTCAACTCGTTTATCCGTCGATAAGCCATTACTCATATTGCGCGCACGAGTGGCACGTCGCGATAGGTAGCAAGTGCGCGCGGTAAGCCCGGTGTGATGAGCGCGGTGCGTGCGCTACGATCGTGACCGTGAAATTATGCATCGTCTCCGACAGCCACGATCGATCCGATGCGCTCGCACAAGCGGTACGTGCAGCCGCAGCCGAAGGCGCTGCAGCCGTGATTCATTGCGGAGACATCATCGGCACACAGACCCTGCGCGCTGCAATGGACGTCGGACTGCCGATTCACGTAATCCACGGCAACAACCTCGGCGATCCTGTGTCGCTCAGCCGCTGGGCTTATGAAAGCGAGGGGCTGCTGCAGTACCATGGCGCAGACGCTCGCCTGAACTTGAACGGACAACGGATCTTCGTTGTTCACTACCCCGAGTACGGTTACGCAATGGCGTGCACTGGCGAGTGGGACGTCGTCTGCTGCGGCCATTCGCACGTCGCCGGCAGTGAGCGCGTCGGCAACGTTAAGAACGGCGCGACTTGGCTCGTCAACCCGGGTACGGTCGGAGGTCTCGCCGCGCCGCGCACATGGGTTCTCGGTGACCTTGAGACGATGCTATTTCAAGTACGCACGGTCGCCACCTAGCGCGCAACGCGAATAAAGATTGGCGGCGCGTCAGTGTTATCGACGCGTTCCGCGGCTTGCACAGACGTTTTCCGAGCTCGTGGTTGGCGCTCCCGAATCGGTGGCTCGGCACAGGTTGTTCAGGCAGGAGACGCGCTGGCCGGGCTATTACTATCGCGGCGATTATCCGAAGCTCGACGACAACCCATGGCACTGCTTCACCGGATCCGAGTACGACCCGTAGCTTGTGCAGAGTTTCCCTAGCGATGGCGGACCGGCGCATCCAGGTCTTCCACGCAGTCGCGAAGCACTTGTCGTTCACCAAGGCGGCCGACGCGTTGTTCATGACGCAGCCCGCCGTGACGTTTCAGATACGGCAACTCGAAGAGCAGCTGAACACGCGCCTGTTCGATCGCGCACACGGGCGCATCATTTTGACGACTGCCGGCGCCGTCGCGCTCGAATACGCCGAGCGCCTCCTTGCCCTCTCAGCCGAGCTCGACTCGCGCATGAAAGAACTGAGCGGGCAGCTGGCCGGCCCGTTGTTGATTGGCGCCAGCACAACGATCGCCGACTTTCTGCTGCCGCAGATCCTCGGCGAATTCAAGGCGCTTTATCCAGCGGTCGCGCCGCGGCTGTTCGTGGCCAATTCCGAAGCGGTACAGGACCGGATCACGGAGCGCAGCCTCGATCTCGGTTTCATCGAAGGCGATTCGCATCTTCCAACGTTGGCCACCGACATCTGCTGCGAGGACGAGCTTCAAGTCGTGTGCGCGCCGTCGCATGCGCTGGCGAAGCAGAAATCCGTGACGCCCCACTCGCTGACGGAACACGCCTTCCTCAGCCGCGAGATGGGCTCCGGAACGCGTGAAGTTGTCGACCACTACCTGCAAAAGGCCGGCCTCGCGTCCGACTCGCTGCAGGTCGTGATGGAAGCAGGCAGCCCGGAAGCGCTGAAGGGATTGGCGGCAACGGGACTGGGCTTTGCCATCATGTCACGCGCGACAGTGGCCAAGGAAGTTCGCCTTGGGGAGCTGGTTCGGATACCACTGTCACCACCCCTGATGCGCCACTTGTCCGTGGTGTATCCGAAAGAGCGGTTCCATTCGCGGCTCGTCAGCGGCTTCGTGGAGTTTGCGAAGGAGCGGATGAAGGCGACGCAAGAGGCTACATAACGGCCGAAGTCGGCCAGAAGCGGCCCTGCGAAGGCCGTGATCATTCGGCCCGACAGCGGAACAATCTCCGCATGCAGCGCGCACCCGATCGATGTTCGACTGCTATGGGACCAAACTCCGGCCCGTGCGATCGCTCGGGTAGTAAGGCAAGTAGTCCGCAACGTCGCTCACGCGGCTCTGGCTCGCCTGCTCAATCGCTCCGAGACACCCCGACTCGCCAGCCCGAAACGCGCGGATTTGTATGCCGTCCGCATAAAGCGTGTGAAATCGTTCAACCGCCGCGAGCAGCCGCCCTGTCGACCCAGCGCCGCAGGCATCAAGCCACAGCAGGCGACCAGCAATAGGCCTTGCCCACACGGCCAACGCTTCAACGTTGGAAAACGACATCCCCGCTGAGACGTATCTGTCGGGAAAGACGGTGACACTAACGGCCTCCGGTTGCGCGATATCGCGCGCATTCGCGGACAGCGAAGAGAGGAAGGCCAAGCTCATTACAAAGATCCTACGGCGAAGCCAAGAAAGGGTCGGATATGCGCTCATAGTGATCTCCTCAAAACAGGTTGCGATTCGTCCATTCCCGATGCGAATATTTCTCTTTGGTGTGGCAGATTGTTTTCTGAAGCCGCACACTTCTCAATCGATCTTTTCTCACCGCTGTAATGACATTTTGGAATGGATAAGCGCCGCTACCCTCGCCTGTCTCTGGATCTGCTTCGGGGCTTCCGCGCCGCTGCGCGCCATTTGAGCTTTACGCGCGCGGCGGAAGAGCTCTTCGTCACGCCGTCGGCGATCAGCCGCGAAGTCAAAACCCTGGAAGAGCAGATTGGGCAGTCTTTGTTTCAGCGTGTTCACCGCGCGCTGCAACTGACTCCTGCGGGCGAGGACCTTTACCGCGCTGCGGACGACGCGCTCACCCATCTGGACGCGGTTACCGATCGGCTCTCTGGGTCAGGTCGATCCTTGAATGTAACTACGACCACTGCGCTCGCGTCGCTTTGGCTTGCGCCAAGGCTGCCGCGGTTCTACCGCTTGCGACCAGAGATTGAGGTTCAGGTCGTTGGGAGCAACGACAGACCCCACTTGGAGCGTGACCAACTCGACATCGCAATTCGGTTAGTTGCGCCCGGGGAGGACAGTCCCGAAGCCGAGCCGCTCATGACGGCAAGCAGTTTCCCGGTTTGCTCGCCTGCGCTCGCTTGCGACCCCGCGCGGCCGCTCCGAAGCCCGGCCGACCTCGCGCAACATGTACGACTTGATTACGACAGCGTCCGGGATGGGCGACGTGCGTCCGAATGGGACTTCTGGTTCAACGCGTTGAACATCCGAAAGATCGCACCAGCGAGCACGCTGCGGTTCTCGCAGTACGACCAGTGGCTGCCAGCCGCCATCGAAGGGGCCGGCGTTGCGGTCGGCGTCCTGCCACACTTGACGCAGCAGATTCGCGATGGCGTCCTCTGTGCTCCGTTCGGTTCCGACGCGATCGCGTGTCGCGGCACTTTCTACGTGGTCCTAAGGCGCGACGTGGCCGGACGCGACGCAGTGAGGGCATTCGTTGACTGGCTGCGAAGTGAAGTGCGCCGGGATGCCGAATTGACACTTGCGCCAGCGTGCAAGGCCAGTCCGCCGCTGGGGCAAGCTCGGAACTCGGCCATTCGCATGCGAAAGGCGACACGATCGTAGATGCGAAGCTGTGTGTCCCGCGCTGACCTGCCGGGGCTAGCGGCCATGAACGGTCATCGCCGCTCTTGTGCGGCGCCCGCAGTTGCGGACATCGACAAACTCATCGACAATGCGCTGCAAATGCAACGCAGGGGTCACTTACATGAAGACAGCCACGATTCCATCGCTTCGGGTTGCACCTGAACTTAGGACTGCCGCTGAAGGCGTCCTCGAAGAGGGAGAGACCCTGTCCAGCTTCGTCGAGCAGTCGATCCGAGACGGCGTGCAGCGCCGTCAGGCACAGCGCGAGTTCATCGCACGCGGCATGAAATCCAGGAACCGGTCACGACGGACGCAGGACTACGTTCCGGCCGCCAACGTGCTGGTGCGCCTGGAAGGAATGTTGGACAAGGCCAAGCGCTCTGCGGCCAGGAAGTGACGTTTCGCGTCCGCTTTACGCGGGAGGCGGAGGATGATCTGGTTCGGCTGTACGAGTTCATCCTCGATCGCGATGCCACGGATTGGCGGCTGGCCGAGCGAGCGCTGGAAGCGATCCGTCACGCCATCGGCGGCCTCGAACGGTCGCCCTTCAGTTATCGCAAGGCGGTCGGTGGAAATCCGTTCCTGCGCGAACTGGTGATTCCGTTTGGCTCGGCGGGCGACGTGGCCCTGTTCGAGATCGAAGGATGCGATGTCGTTACGATTCTCGCGGTCCGCCACCAGCGCGAGGACGACTACTTCTAGACGCCGATGACCGCTTGTAGGTGTGCTACCGGCACGGCCGCTTTCGGCAGCCTCAATTGGCTGCAGTGGGTCGCCAGCCGCCGTTCAATCAATGTGATTCAATCTAGGCGCC
>JBDTQZ010000157.1:0-5473 GCA_039931935.1 Burkholderiaceae bacterium
CGCGCGGCGCCAGATCCTTCAGCGTCGGTGCGTATCGCTCCATGAACCGCTCGCCGTTGCAGTTCAGCAAAATTCCACCCTCGCCTCGCACGCCTTCGGTGATCAGCACGCCGACCCCAGCCACCGCGCTCGGGTGAAACTGCCAGAACTCCATATCCTCGAGCGGCAATCCGGCCCGCGCCGCGAGCCCAAGCCCATCGCCGGTGCAGATGTAGGCGTTGGTCGAGGCCTCGAAGATTCGACCGGCGCCCCCGGTCGCCAGCACCGTCACCTTGGATTCGAAAATCATCGGCTCTCCGGTTTCCATCTCGAGCGCGATTACACCCACGACTTCGCCGTCGGCGTTGCGAATCAGATCGAGCGCCATCCACTCGACGAAAAAATGGGTGCGCGCTGCGACATTACGTTGATACAGCGTGTGCAGCATCGCATGCCCGGTGCGATCGGCCGCCGCGCATGCGCGCGGCACCGGTTTCTCTCCGAAATGCGCTGAGTGCCCGCCGAACGGGCGCTGGTAAATCGTGCCGTCCGGATTGCGATCGAACGGCATGCCGAAATGCTCGAGCTCGTAGACAACGTGCGGCGCTTCGCGGCACATGAACTCGATCGCATCCTGGTCGCCCAGGTAGTCGGAGCCCTTGACAGTATCGAACATGTGCCAGAGCCAGTGGTCTTCGGTCATGTTGCCGAGCGCAGCGCCGATGCCGCCCTGCGCAGCCACGGTATGCGAACGCGTCGGAAACACTTTGGACAGCACCGCCACGTTGAGCCCTGCATTCGCGAGCTGCAATGAACAACGCATGCCCGAACCGCCTGCGCCGATGATGACAGCGTCGAACCGACGGCGTGGAAGGCTCGAGGTCGCCGGCACGCTCACACCCGCCACAGAATCTGAACCGACCACACGCCGCAAGCAATCAACCACAGGATCGTGATGATCTGCAGCGACAGCCGTGCCCACACTGGCGAGATGTAATCCATCCAGATATTTCGCATGCCGATCCACGCGTGGTACAGCAGCGAGAAGAGCGCGATCAGCGTGATCACCTTCATCCACAGCGGCGCAAACAACGCGGCCCAGGTGTCATAGGACAGCGGTCCGGACAGCGCTCTGATGCCGACCAACAATATCCACAGAGTCAACACAATCGATGTCACTCGCTGGCCGATAAAACCCGCCAGCCCATAGTGAGCACCGACGACGAGGCGCTTGGAGCCGATTCCGGACACTGAGCGCACCATCAGAACACCCCGAATACCTTCATAGCTGCGATAAAGGTCAGCGGCAGGCTGACCGCGTACACCGCAAGTGCGCTCGCGCGCGCCGAATTCAGATCGATGCCGATATGCAGATCCAGCAGCAGGTAACGAATACCGGCAGCGAGATGGTGAAAAAAACCCCAGATCAAAAACACCAGCAACAACTTGAAGAAGAAGTTGTCCGCGATGCCACGCAGCCGCTCAAAACTCAGCTCCGACATCAAGCTCAAGTCGAACAACCAAAGGAATAGCGGCAACATCAGGAACAGTGCCGCTCCGCTGATCCGGTGCATGATCGACACCACCCCCGGAAGTGGCAGCCGATAAGTCAGCAGCAGCGGAAAGCTAAGGTTGCGAAACTTCGGCCGTGGCTGTTTTTCTGCGGTGAAGCTGCTCATCAATCGCCGTAGGTTTTTAGAAAGCTTCGCGACCAGTATTCTGACTGAATTGCTGCACTGAACCAAATCGCCCGGGCGGCGCGGCTTTAGTTCAAGGTGTTGCGATAGTGATACCGCTCCGTCACTGAAAGCCCGCGCCGCACTTCAACCGGACGCTCACCGTACGTGTAAGAGACGCGCTCGACCAACAGCAGTGGCGAACCTGCGGCCACCCTCAAATGTCGGGCCGCGTCGGCGGTCGCGGCAACTGCCCGGATCCGCTCGTCGGCGCGGATCATGCGCGTTCCGAACTCGGTTTCAAACAGGCCGTAAAGCGGTCCGTTGTATTCGGCGAGGCGCTCAGCGGTCAGTTTCTTGAACAGATTGCCCGGTAGCCAAATTTCATCAAGCACGATCGGAGTGCCTTCGAAGCTCAGCAGCCGTCGCAAGTACACAACGGGATCACTCGGGCGAACTGCGAGGTGACGCGCGATCTCTCCGGTTGCGCGAGCGCGCTTGCAGTCAATGTAGCTGCTCGTCGCGGGGGTCGGCTCATGATCGTCCGGAACTACACGCAAGAATCGAAATTGCGCACGGGGCTCGTGATGCGTGGCGACGAACGTCCCCTTGCCCTGCCGACGCACCAACAGATTTTCGGTCGACAGCTCATCGACCGCCTTGCGCACCGTTCCCTGGCTGACCTGAAATCGAGCGGCGAGGTCGAGCTCGCTCGGAATCATCTCGCCGGGCTTCCACTCTCCCCGCTGCAGCCTTTGAACGATCAAGTCCTTGATTTGCCGATATAGGGGTGCGTACACCGCGGCCTGGCCGGAGGGATCGGCTTCCTTCGTTACGGTGGACATCTTTCCATTTCACCACAAAGAGTCTTACAATATCATCATCTATCTTATATAAGACTCGGCATGCTAATTGGTTCTTTTGCAGTAGACTGCTCGCCGCCCCGCTTCTGCTGCTGGCTGATGGCCACTGAATGCTGAACGACGACTCCATCGGAGAACACGATCATGACTAGAGCTCCGGTTCGTGTCGCTGTTACGGGCGCCGCCGGGCAGATCGGCTACTCGCTGCTGTTTCGCATCGCATCCGGGGAGATGTTCGGCAAGGACCAACCGATCGATCTGCAATTGCTCGAGATTCCGGACGAAAAAGCGCAGAAGGCGCTCAAGGGCGTCATGATGGAGCTCGAAGATTGCGCCTTTCCGCTGCTGACGGCCATGCAGGCACATAGCGATCCGGGCAACGCGTTCAAGGACATCGATATGGCGCTGCTCGTCGGTGCTAGGCCACGCGGCCCCGGCATGGAGCGCAAGGATCTGCTGGCTGCGAACGCGCAGATCTTTACGGCGCAAGGCAAGGCGCTCGATCGATCGGCCAAGCGCAGCGTGAAGGTGCTAGTCGTCGGCAATCCTGCCAACACGAACGCTTACATCGCAATGAAATCGGCGCCGTCGCTCCCGAAAACGAGCTTTACCGCGATGATGCGGCTTGATCACAATCGAGCACTGTCGCAACTGGCGGCGAAGACCTGCAAACCCGTTTCGTCGGTAGAGAAACTGATCGTGTGGGGCAATCATTCGCCGACGATGTATCCGGACCTGAGATTCGCGACGGTCGAAGGCAAGCCCGCCAAAGCGTTGATCGACGAAGCGTGGTACCGCGACATCTACATTCCGACGGTCGGCAAGCGCGGTGCCGCGATCATCGAAGCGCGCGGCCTATCGTCCGCAGCGTCGGCCGCCAATGCCGCGATCGATCATATGCGCGACTGGGTGTCCGGAACCGCTGGGCGTTGGGTGACGATGGGCGTGGCGTCCGACGGCAGTTATGCAATTCCACAGGACGTTATCTATGGCGTTCCGTGCACGTGCACGAACGGCTCGTATGAAGTCATCAAGGGGCTTGAGATAGACGACTATTCGCGGCAGAAAATGGACGCGACGCTAAAGGAACTGCTCGAAGAGCGCGATGGCGTCGCGCAACTTCTCGGGTAAGAAACACTGCCGATGAACGACGCTCCTGCTTCTGCTCCCGGGGCCGCTGCATTGAAGCCGAAAAAGTCGGTGGCGCTGTCCGGTGTCGTCGCGGGCAACACGGCTTTGTGCACGGTGGGCCGCACAGGCAACGACCTGCACTATCGCGGCTACGACATTCTCGATATCGCCGCGCGCTGCGAATTCGAAGAAATCGCCTACTTGTTAGTGCACGGCAAGCTGCCGACGTCGTCTGAGCTCACCGCTTACAAGCGCAAGCTGAAGAGCCAGCGTGCAATCCCGGCCGCCGTCCAACGGGTGCTCGAAGCGGTGCCGGCAAATACGCATCCGATGGATGTGATGCGGACGGCCTGCTCGGCGCTTGGCTCTGTATTGCCGGAAGGGCCGGACCACAAGCTGGCCGAAGCGCGCGACATCGCCGACCGTTTGATGGCGTCGTTCGGCTCGCTCCTTCTCTATTGGTACCACTTCTCTCACTCGGGCCGTCGCATCGACGTCGAGACTGACGACGATTCAATCGGAGGACACTTCCTGCACCTGCTTCACGGACGTGCACCGTCCGAGTTATGGATTCGGTCGATGCATACGTCGCTTAACTTGTACGCCGAGCACGAGTTCAACGCGTCGACTTTTACCGCGCGTGTCGTGGCCGGGACCGGCAGCGATATGTACTCGGCGATCACCGCCGCGATCGGTGCGTTAAAGGGCCCGAAGCATGGCGGCGCCAACGAATTTGCGTTCGACACAATCGGCCGTTACGACGACCCCGCCGACGCCGAACAGGACATCGTCAAGCGCGTTGCTGACAAGCAGGTGATCATCGGATTCGGACACCCCGTCTACACGATTGCCGACCCGCGCAACAAGGTGATCAAGGAGGTGGCGCGCGCGCTGTCGGCTGACGCCGGCAACATGAAGTTGTTCGACATCTCGGCGCGCGTCGAACAAGTGATGATGCGCGAGAAGAAGATGTTTCCTAATCTCGACTGGTACAGCGCCACCAGTTACCACATGATGGGCGTTCCGACTGCGATGTTCACACCGCTGTTCGTCATTGCGCGCACCAGCGGGTGGGGCGCTCACGTGATCGAGCAGCGCATCGATAACAAAATCATCCGGCCGAGTGCGAACTACACCGGGCCTGAGGATCTGAAATTTGTTCCGATCGAGAAACGACAATGAAAATTGCGTCGATCCTGTTCATGATTTTGCTTTTGTCACCGGCCGCTCAGGCGAGCAACACCGCGCCTACGCGCAGCTTCACGACCGATTGGCTGTGCGACAACGGCCGGCTCCTGCGTTTCAACGCACATCCGCGTCGCCCCGAGGGCGCTGCGCAGCTGACGTACATCGGCAGCCGAGTGGAAGTGGCAGCGACGCCAACGGTCTCCGGCTCGGGCTCTCGTTACGTGAGTAAGGACGGCAAGGTCACCTGGCACAGCAACGGTGACGAAGGTCAGCTCACATTCGATCCGCTGCTGTCCGAACCCCTCACTTGCAGACTGAAGAAGCCTTCTGACCGTGTTGACGGCAAACCACAATCAAAAAAATAGCTTGCCTTCGCAATGAGTAGCCACATCAGCAACGTTCGCCCGAAGCCCGACAGAGTACTGATCGACATTGTCGACTACGTCACCAAGTACAAAGTCAAGAGCAAGGACGCTTACGAAACGGCGCGCTATTGCCTGATGGATACGCTCGGATGCGGGTTCGAAGCGCTCGAGTTCCCTGCATGCACCAAGATGCTGGGCCCCATCGTGCAAAGCACCGTTGTGCCGAACGGCGCCAAGGTGCCCGGCACGCAGTTTCAGCTCGATCCGGTCA
>JBDTQZ010000158.1:0-5448 GCA_039931935.1 Burkholderiaceae bacterium
TCCGGAGCCGTTCTTTTCACCTTGAATTACACCGACCACGCCCGTCTTGCCGATTCCGGTATGCACTTCAATGCCGAATTCGCGCATGCGCTCTGCCACCAAGGCAGACGTACGGTGCTCCTCGAAACCGATTTCGGGGTTTGCGTGCAAATCTCGCCGCAGGGCCGTCAGCCCTTCGTGGTGCGGAAAAATGGCGGCGAGCGGGCCGCGCAGCGCCAGTCCCAGATAGGTTCCCATCAGTGCCCGCCCGGCCGCCTGAAGGGCACTGGGCGCCCCCTTTGGGCGCTGCGAACAAAGTGAGCGTCGGGGTATTCCATTCTTCAATGTGCCGCTGCGGTGCGGTCAATGCGCAACCGCGGGTCAACAGCAAAGTACAGCAAATCAACGATTAGGTTGATCAGCACGAACACCAATGCGATCAAACACAGGTAGGCGGCCATCACCGGTATGTCGGCAAATTGCACCGATTGAATGAAGAGCAGTCCCATGCCAGGCCACTGGAACACCGTCTCGGTGACGATCGCGAACGCGATGATCCCGCCCACCTGCAGGCCGGTGATCGTGATCACCGGCACCAGCGTGTTCTTCAGTGCGTGGCCGAAATGGACTGCGCGGTCGGTCAACCCCCGCGCACGCGCAAACTTGATGTAGTCGGTGCGTAGCACCTCAAGCATTTCAGACCGCACGAGCCTCATGATCAGCGTCAGCTGAAACAAACACAGCGTAATTGCAGGAAGGACCAAATGCTTCCAGCCGGTCGTCGTTAGAAAGCCGGTACTCCACCAGCCCAGCTGCACCGTATCGCCGCGGCCATACGACGGCAGCACGCCCAGCATCACCGCGAACACCAGGATTAGCAGAATGCCTATCAGAAAGGTCGGCAGCGAGATCCCGATCAGGGATACAGCAAGGAGGAAGTGCGAGAACCACGAATCTCGCCGCAACGCCGTGTAAACGCCCATCGGAATTCCGACCACGATCGCAATCAGCGCCGCTGCAAACGCGAGTTCGAGCGTTGCCGGCAAGCGCTCCTTGATCAACGTCGAAACGGCGCGACCCTGGCGCAAGCTGATGCCGAAATCGCCCTGCACTGCGTTGCCGATGAAATGCCCAAACTGCACGTAGAAGGGTTGATCGAGTCCTAAGTCGCTGCGCAGGTGTGCACGGTCCTCGGGCGTCGCATCCTGACCTACCATCTGCGAGACAGGATCGCCAACATATTGAAACAGCAGGAAGGCGATCAGCGCCACCACCAGCATGACGAGAATCGCTTGCAACAGGCGACGAACAATAAAAGCGGCCATGGCCCGATACGAAATGAGAAATATACACAGATGCCATGACGCAAAGAAACACGAGGTCGCAAGGCGGCGCGTGGGCTCACTCTGTCTGCGAAGTTGAGGCGGCTCGACTCAAAGAACGCTTCCGATTAGGCTCGCCCCGATCGCCTGGTTCTTATGCTCCGCTTCCTTCTGACCCGCGTCTCGCTGCTGGTCCCGACCTTCTTCGGAATGACGCTGCTCGCGTTCTTTTTGATTCGCCTGGTGCCGGGCGACCCGATCGAGACGATGGCGGGCGAGCGCGGGATCGACAAAGCGCGCCATGAGCTACTGCTTAAGGAGTACGGGCTTGATAGGCCCGTCATCGTGCAGTACGGCATCTACATCGGTCGCGTGCTGTCGGGCAATCTTGGCAAGTCGATGATCACGCAGGAGCCGGTGCTGAAGGAATTCTTCACGCTGTTCCCCGCCACCATCGAGCTGGCAAGCTTTGCGATCCTGTTCGCATTGCTTCTCGGAATCCCAGCAGGGATGCTGGCCGCGGTGCGCCGCAATTCGATTTTCGACCACGGCGTGATGGGTGTATCGCTGGCCGGCTATTCGATGCCCATTTTCTGGTGGGGTCTGCTTCTGATTCTGCTGTTCTCGGTGCAGCTCGGGCTGACGCCTGTCTCCGGGCGGATCGACGTCAAGTATTTCATCGAGCCGATCACAGGTTTCCTGTTGATCGATTCCCTGCTCAGGCACGAGATGGGGGCTTTCCGATCAGCCGCATTGCATCTCGTATTGCCGATGATCGTGCTCGGCACAGTGCCGCTTGCGGTTATCGCGCGGATGACGCGATCGTCGATGCTCGAAGTCATGGGTGAGGATTACATCCGCACCGCGCGCGCCAAGGGGCTCGCCCCGCTGCGTGTAATCGCGCTGCATGCATTCCGCAACGCACTGATCCCCGTCGTCACCGTGATCGGGCTGCAGGTTGGCGTGCTCTTCACCGGCGCGATCCTGACTGAGACGATCTTTTCGTGGCCAGGAGTCGGCAAATGGCTGATCGAAGCGATCAACCGGCGTGACTATCCGGTGCTGCAGGGCGGTCTACTGATGCTGGGACTGATGGTGATGATGGTCAACCTGCTGGTCGACATCGCCTACGGGTTCATCAACCCACGCATCCGGCATTCGCGATGAGCGCAATGAGCGATCAGATCGTCACCGCGACATTGACTGATAGCGATCTCGCGTCGCTGTCGGGGCTTAACGCACCGGCCGCACAGCCGACGCCGTTGCGCGAGTTTTGGCGACACTTTTCGGCGAACGCGGGCGCGGTTGCCGGCCTTGTGATCGTGATCGCGGTGCTGTTGATCGCGGTGTTCGCCGGCGTCCTGGCGCCGCATTCGCCGATTGCGATCGACAACGCTGCGTATCTGAAACCGCCGGCGTGGGCGAGCGGCGGTTCGTGGACCTACCCGCTTGGAACCGATGCGATCGGCCGCGACATCCTGTCGCGGCTGATGTACGGGGCGCGGTTGTCACTGTCGATCGGCGTGGCCGTCGTCGCGCTCTCGATCATCGTCGGCACTTGTCTCGGCATGGCCGCAGCGTTTTTCCGCGGCGTGACCGAGATCGCGATCATGCGCTTGATGGATGTGCTGCTGAGTTTGCCGAGCCTGCTGCTCGCGATCGTGATCGTCGCGATCCTCGGACCCGGCCTGATGAACGCGATGCTGGCGGTTGCGGTCGTGGTGTTGCCGCATTACGTGCGAACGGCGCGCGCGGCTGCGTTGACCGAATTGTCGCGCGACTACGTGACCGCCGCGCGCATGGTCGGGGCAAGCAACTTACGGCTGATGTTTCGCGAGGTCCTGCCCAATTGCATGGCGCCGCTGATCGTGCAGGCGTCGCTCGGCGTATCGACGGCGATTCTCGACGCGGCGGCGCTCGGCTTTCTCGGACTTGGCGCGCAGCCGCCGTCGCCCGAGTGGGGAACGATGCTGGCCGATGCGCGCGAGTTCGTGCTGCGTGCGTGGTGGGTCGTGACCTTTCCCGGCCTCGTGATCCTGATCACGGTGCTGGCGTTCAACCTGCTCGGCGACGGGCTCCGCGACGCGCTTGACCCGAAGCTGAAGCGATAAGCGATGAAGCCCCCAAGCTCACTTCGTTCGCTGCCCCCCCTGGGGGCGCAGGCCTCCCTTGGGGCGGCCCGGCGGGAGGCCTGATGGCGCTGCTCGAAATCGAATCGCTGCAAGTCGAGTTTCCGATCGGCGCCAACGTGCTGCGCGCGGTCGACGACGTCAGCCTCTCGGTCGGCGAGGGCGAGGTGCTCGGCATCGTTGGTGAGTCGGGCTCGGGCAAAAGCGTAACGATGCTCGCGCTGATGGGCCTAGTCGCGTACCCGGGGCGCGTGCGCGCGAAGCGAATGAACTTCGCCGGCCGCGATCTGCTGACGCTCAGTGGGCGCGAGAGGCGTCAGCTGACTGGGCGCGACATGGCGATGATCTTTCAGGAGCCCGCGACCAGCCTTAACCCGTGCTTCTCGATCGGGTTCCAGCTGACCGAGACGTTGCGCGCGCACCTCGAGCTGTCTCGCAAGGAGGCGCTCGAGCGCGCGGTCCAGTTGCTCGAGCAGGTCGGCATTCCTGATCCTGCACGCCGTCTTCAGGATTACCCGCACCAGATGTCGGGCGGCATGAACCAGCGCGTAATGATTGCGATGGCGATCGCCTGCAATCCGAAACTCTTGATCGCTGACGAGCCGACGACCGCGCTCGATGTCACGATCCAGGCGCAGATTCTGGATCTGCTGCGGCGTCTGCAGCGCGAGCGAGGCATGGCGCTGGTGCTGATCACGCACAACATGGGTGTGGTGGCAGAGATGGCGCAGCGCGTGGCGGTGATGTACGCCGGCCAGGTGGTCGAGGATCGCGCCGCGCGGGATCTATTCGCAGCACCGCAGCATCCGTACACGGCTGCGCTGCTGGCGGCGCTGCCGGAACAACACGCGGACGACAGCGATCGCCTGGCGACGATTCCGGGCATGGTGCCAGGCCTGTACGACCGGCCGCGCGGGTGCCTATTCAGCCCGCGCTGCGCGAGTGCGACGGTGCATTGCCACAAGGTGCAGCCGGCACTCGATCTGATCGAAGATGGACGCGTGCGCTGCTTCTATCCGCTCGGTATGCCCGGTCGTATCGAAGCGATCAAGCGCGACGGCCATGTGGGCGCGGTCGCTGCGCGCCAGGAAGAGGCGGCCTTGACCTCATGACCCAGCACGGGCCAGCGGTCGTCGAAGCGCGCGACCTCAAGAAGGTCTACGCGGTGCGCCAGGGAATGCTGCAAAAGCCTGGCACGTTGCAAGCCGTTGGGGGTATCTCCTTTTCGCTGCAAGCGGGGCACACGCTGGCGGTGGTCGGCGAGTCGGGCTGCGGCAAGTCGACCCTGGCGCGTCTGGTCGCACTGATCGAGCAGCCGAGTGCCGGCGGATTGCGGCTCGGAGGAATCGATGCGATCACAGCGATCAAGGAAACTCGCGTGCGGTTACGCCAGACTGTGCAACTGGTTTTCCAGAATCCCTTTGGATCGCTTAATCCGCGCAAGAAGATCGGCTCCATTCTCGAAGAGCCGCTGGCGATCAACACCAAACTCAGTCCGGAGGAACGGCGCGAACGCGTCGCGGAAATGATGCGTCGGGTCGGACTTCGTCCCGAACACAGCGGGCGCTATCCGCATATGTTCTCGGGTGGCCAGCGGCAGCGCATTGCAATCGCGCGCGCGTTGATGCTACGGCCGGCGCTGGTGATTGCCGACGAGCCGGTATCAGCGCTCGACGTGTCGATCCAAGCGCAGGTGCTCAACCTGCTGGCCGATCTGCAGCGCGAATTCGGCCTGTCGTACCTCTTTATCTCGCACGACCTGGCCGTCGTCCGCCACATCGCCGAAGACGTGCTGGTCATGTACCTGGGTCTGGCGATGGAGCAAGGGCCGAAGGCGCGCATCTTCGGCATGCCGCTGCATCCGTACACGCAGGCGTTGCTGGCCTCAACCCCCGGTCTGGGCGCGCCCGAACGCCGCACGGTGCTCAAGGGCGAGCTGCCATCGCCGCTGTCGCCGCCGCCGGGCTGTGTGTTCTCGACGCGGTGTCCCTATGCAACCGACCTCTGCCGCGCCGAGC
>JBDTQZ010000159.1:0-5430 GCA_039931935.1 Burkholderiaceae bacterium
GTTCGGCATGGCGCTCGGTGGCTGGATGTCGGGTGCGGTGTTCGACGTCACTGGTTCATACCGTGCCGCATTCCTCAATGGACTGCTGTGGAATCTGCTCAATCTTTCGATCGTCATCTGGCTTCTACGTCGGCCCGGCCCTCGATTCGTTGCCGCATAGATGCGTAAGGCAGCGCGCACAATGCATCGCGTGGCCGCATGCGAGTGAGGCGACTGATGATTCGACCCTTTGCGTTTCTTGTAGCGATGACGCTCGTAGCCTACCCAGCGCAGGCGGCCGGGCCGCTCGTGTTGATTGCAAAGCAACTTGTCCAGCAAATCATCGTCGACTTCATCGAAGCACGCGTAGCTGACACGATTCGCGCGTCGTTCGGGCCATGCAAGCAGGATCTCGCCGAGGATGCGATCCAAGGTACTCGCGCTGTCGCCGGAATGCTGCGTGGCGGGGGTGGCGCGGGCTTATCGAGCTTGGGCGCTGCCGGGAATCTAGGAAGCCTAGGCTCGCTGGGCTCAGCGGCTGGCGCAATCGGCGGCGCGCCTAATGCCGCCGCTGCGCTGGGTGCTGTTGGGACAGCGGGAACAATTGTTGATCAAGTGGCGTCGATCGGCGCCGTAACGGGAGGCGCGGCGAGCGGCCTCGGGGCGTTGGGGGTGGCCATTCCCGGGATGGGTGGCGCTGGCGCCAATGAACTGTCGCAGCTAGCGGCTCGCATGCCCAACATGCAAGCGGGCGGCGTTGATCCGCAACAAATGGCGGCGATTCAACAGATGATGACCGC
Source organism: Burkholderiaceae bacterium (assembly GCA_039931935.1). GTDB lineage: Bacteria > Pseudomonadota > Gammaproteobacteria > Burkholderiales > Burkholderiaceae_F > JACCZX01. The sequence goes on from JBDTQZ010000159.1 coordinate 780, forward strand.
GAAGCCCCTCGATGCCGCGGAGTTGGACGAGCTAGCACTCATCCTCGAGCGATTCGGCAAAGTCGCCGAAACGATTGAGCCCGGATCGGCGTGCAGTGCGGATGATTATCGACGGCTGTTCACGCGAATGACCGTCATGAGCGCAGATCCGCGATTGGGCGGAATGATGGCCGCCATGACGGGCGGCATGTTGCGGACCATGTACACGAGTTTCAAGCAGATGGAGCAATCAACCGCGGAAGCCGAGCACACCTTTCGTCAAATGAATGCAGACGATCGTGCTGCTTACATCGACACGATGGCCGCGGAGTGGTCAGCACGTCCGGCCGAGGAAAGACGCGCAGCCCTCGCGATGCTCGATGCCGGACTGTTAGGCGTACCGGACGACATGCGCGCCACACTTCGCGATCGACTCGTCAAATAACGTCTTGGAGTTGCCGTCGGCTCGCGTCGCGCCAAATCGTCGCTCAAACGCCACCGGCCGCGACGAAACGACAAAAAGCGGGAATGAACTGCACAAGGTGCCAATTTCGCGACAAAACGCGTTTGCAGCTCATGACGCGCTTTGCGCAGTTCATCGCAAGTCGCTCGCGCAGTGTGCTCACGCTGCCTACAGTCCGGTCCATCGCAACGAACCAAACAAAAGGACTGAACATGAAAACCATCTCAACCCAAGCCCGAATCCTGGCAGCGATCTCCGCCCTCGTGATGAGCACCGCAGTGCTCGGCGGCACCGTGACCGCAATGCAATCCGCACCCAAGGCAGAAATGCCAACCATCTTGATGGAGCGCGTCGTTATCACGGGACACGCAGCCAGCTAAGCAGCCGTACCGGCGCGCGCAGCGCCCGGTCCTGCTGCGCCGCCCGGCGCGGTTGATAAAGAAAACCCGGCTTCGCCGGGTTTTGGTTTTGTGCTGAAGGCACGCGTCGACGACCCAAATAAGTTCGAGCACGTCATTCGATGAAAGCGCTCATCGCGAGCGGCAGGTAGTAACCGATGATCGTCGCGGTATTCGCGACGATGTCGTTGGCCCTGATCTGCGGGTGGTTTGGCCGTCGGTCGATCGCTGTCGCGCTGTTCGTTGTTAGCCTCGCGCTGTCGATCGGGCTCTTCCTGTTTGAAACCTACAGTCCCGAGTGTGGGTTCCGCACGCCGTGGATCCAGACGGAATTTGGACGTATGCCGGAGCCGCGGGCATGATTTGTTCGGCGTGTGCTTCGGGATCATGCTGAACTTCCGGCGCGGATTTTCGTATCAGAACACCGGATTCAGCCTTCTATCCGCGATCTTGTCTCTGGTCATTTGCCGCACGGCAGAGTTTGCTCGACATCTACTCGCGACCGGGACACGAGTACATCGGCAGCGCGATATTCGGCATCCATATGCCGGTGTGGTCCATCATCATTGCCTTGAGCTGCTAACGGCCTACGCGATCAAGCTTTCGATTGTGGGCGGCGACGAGTATCTGCGGGAGGCGGACGTCGCGGCGTTTCCTACGATCAGGAAAACCGCCGATGGTTTGAGCCTTTACGTGGTCGTCATCTGCCTGATCAACCTGGTCTCTGTCGTACTGCAATGCGGCTTGGGTGAGCGCCACACGTTCAACTACAAGCTGCTGCCGTGACGCCCGTTACGAAGGCAATTCATTTGAGATCCAGCGGGCGGCCCAACATCGAAGAAAACCGCTTGCGGAATAGGCGGAAAACGCAGGCGAATTCCAGCGTGCGTCTGACCTGATTTCCCGCTAATCCGATCGTATTAACCGATGGGCCAAAACCCAGCAGATACGCGGGTTTGGCGGCGTCGCGGAAAACCGAAGGGTAGTGACCAATCATCCTTCCCCACGAGTTATTTTTTACTCGAACGCAGGCACAGTTTGCCTCCGGTAAGCCTTGCAAATCCCTTAGGGAGAGAACAATGACGGACAGACTTAACGCACGCATCGCGATCCCACTGCTCGCAGTGGTGGGCGCGCTTTCGGGCTGCGGTGGTGGGGATACGGGTAACACCGCGGCGCCTGCACCGGCTCAAATAGCCGCGGCAACGTGCGCAACGCCGCCGCAAGCTTTCACCACGACCGTGTGGCCAAGCATGGCAAGCACGTGCGTGGTCTGCCACCGTGCAGGCGCGGTCGCCAGCGGAACGCGACTCGTATTCGCAGCCGGCGGCTCAACGGAAATGAACTACGGCGTGCTGCGCACATTCGCGGCCACCAATAGCGATCTGCTGATGTCGAAATCGATCGGCCTACCGACGCATACCGGCGGCAAGGTCTACGGCGATGCAAATTCGCAGCAATACAAAGATCTCGCAGCGCTTCTTCCGAAGTTGAAAGAGAGCTGCAGCACCGAAGTACTGGCGACAGGTGAGTTCTACAAGGGCGTCAAGTTTGCTGACGACGCAACGATGCTCGGCAAGGCCTCGGTCCTGTTCGCAGGCCGCGCACCGACCGCTGTCGAGTCGGCGGCCGTTGCCGGTGGCGGTGAAACCGTCCTGCGGCAGACGATCCGCAACTATATGCAAGGCCCGTCCTTTGACAACTTCCTGACAGAAGCGGGTCAGGTCCAGTTCCTGGTCAACGGTGTCGTGGTTTTGGGCAATGACCGCGGTTTGAATGCGGCGGACTTTCCGATGGCCGCAGATGTGATCAATAACAACAATCCGCCGGCAGGCGTTCGTGCGCGCTTCGACACAACGATGCGTTTCGAGCCCATCAATCTGCAGAACTACATCGTCAAGAATGACCGGTCCTGGAAGGAAATTGTTTCGGCTAAATACACCGTCCTCAACGGTGTAACTGCGCCGCTGCTCGGTGCGCAAGTGCAGGGTACGTTCATGGACCCGACCGACGACACCGAGTTTCTGCCGGCAGTGATTCCGAACGCCCGCCTTGGAGGCAATCGCGAAACCGCTGGCGTGCTAGCCATGCACGCCTACCTGGACCGCTTCCCGACCACGACTACCAATCGAAATCGCCATCGCATCAGCGAAACGATGAAGCGGTTTGCGGGGCTGTACATCCCGCTGCTGGCTTCGCGCCCACTTGAAGATGGACAGTTCAGGGTCACGGTGATGGACAACCCAGGTTGCGCCGTCTGCCACGACGTGATGGACCCGATGGCAGCGGCGTTCCAAAACTGGCCCGCGAACAATCGTTTCCGTCCGAATGGTGCAGTGGGGATGGCGCATGCGTTGGACAACGTCTACATGTCGACCAACTACATGAACGACGCCAAAGGCAACGAGTTTTACCAGCCGGGCGACAACTGGTACCGCGACGCCAAGGCGCCAGGCTATGGCAGCACGCCGATGCCGAGCGGTTACAACAACCCGAAGGCGGCGGAATGGTTGGGCGACCAACTGGCAGCTGACCCTCGCTTTGCAATCGGCTCCGCGCACTACTGGCACAGGGCTTTGTTCCACCGCGAGCCGCTGCACGCTCCGACCGACACCACTGGCCCCGACGCCGCGAGCCGCCTGGCTGCGTACAACGCTCAGGAAGAAGAATTCAAAGAGATCGCCGCTCGCTTCGCAGCTAGCGGATACAAGGTCAAGGATCTGTTGGTGGATCTGATGCTGAGCAAGGAAGCTCGCGCTATGGGCTTGACGGAGTCAGTCAGTGCGCAACGCGCTAGCTCTCTAGTAGCGCTCGGTAGCGGCCACCTGCTGTCGACGAGCCGGTTGCAAAGGAAGTTTGTTGGAGTGCTGGGACTGCCTTTCGCCGGGTTCAACAATCCGTTTGCTGGCCAGGGCCTCGCGTACGGCGCATTTGACGCCAATACGCAGAAGATTCCGCAGACCGACTTCACGACCAACCAGGTCACGACCCTCGACGCTGCATTGCTGACCATGAGCTGCGCCTGGACGGCAGCCGACTTTGCGAAGGCACCTGCCATGCGCTTGCTGTTCCCTGCTGTGACGATGACTGACACGCCGGCCACCCAGGCGGGTAAGGACAAGATCCTGGCCAACATCGTCTGGCTGCACGACAAGCTGTGGAATGAGCGAGTCACGGCCACAGACGCGGAAGTTCAGCGTACGTATCAGCTGTTCGAGGCTGTGTACAACGACCGTGCCACTGCGTCTGCAAAACCGACGACGTGCCAGCTAAACGCAGGCAATGACGCGAATTACGTGGGACGTTCGTGGGCCACCACCGTGATGTACATGGTCGGCGACAAAGCCTTCCTGACCTTCTAATCGGTTGACGAGCCAAATTACAGGAGCGATTTAAATGGACCGCAGAGAATTCCTCTTAAATACGGCGAAGGCATCCGGTGTAATACTTCCGTGGTCGGGGCTCTTGCCCCTCACCAACCTCGCCAACGCGCAGTCATCGACTGGCAAGTTGCTGGTTTACTACCACTGCGACGGTGGGTGGGACAGCGATTCGTTCAGTGATCCCGCGATCGGCGCTGGAATCAACAACTACACGACGCAGGGCTTGGCAGTTCCCCGAGTCGGCAGGATGGCCATAGCGCCTATGGGAAACGCCGGAAGCAACGCACAGTTCTTGCAGCGCTTCAACAGTCAGCTGATCTTCGTCAACAATGTCAACACACAAACGAATAGCCATGAAGACGGTAGCGTTTGCGCCTCGACTGGCAAGCTTGAAATGGGATTCGCACCCATTTGCGAGCTGCACGCGG
>JBDTQZ010000160.1:0-5427 GCA_039931935.1 Burkholderiaceae bacterium
GGCGACCACCGAAAAGCAGCTGAGCGAGATCTCTTCGAAGACTTCATCGGCATGGTGCCGTTGGGTAAGACATTTCTCGCCAGCCGCAACCCAATTCGTACCGGCGGCCCAATGCAGGTGAGCATTGTATTTGCCGAGAGTCAGGCCGCGGCCAGTCGATATCCGTACCCGGTCGCACATTCGATCCGGCACGAAGTATTCACCCGGCGAGGGGGCATGTACTTCGGCATTGCGCATCTGCTGGGTTATGAGGCGCCGTATCCGCAACCGCTGTATCGCTTTGCTGATTTCAACGCGGGCCGCTACGCGAGCCGCAACGCGGCATTCCAGAATGCGCTGAGCATCGGTTCCGGCGTTCCGCTCGTTCTGGACGGTGATTTGTTGCCGCCTGGCGCCGCGGTTGATGCCCCCGCCGGCAGTACCGAGCTCGCTGCTGTTGCGCTCTCCAAGCGGCTCGACATTGCGGCGTCAGCAATCCGTCGCGATCTCGAGCGCGGTACCGAACCCGCATTCGAGCGCACCGATCTCTATAAACGCGTCTTTGCACGCGCTGACCAGGCCAACGGCCGCGCGGTGCCGCGCGCCGTATTGCCGGTCATCGAGCTGAAAAGTCCCAAGATCACGCGCAAGTTGACGACCGAGTGGTTCGCGCGTCGCGTGGACGAGCGTTATCAGCGCTGCGTGGCGCGGGCGAGCCAATTGAACGGCTGACTATGCAAGGCAGCAGATCACGCATGGTGACTACATCGCCGCGAGAATGCGTGCGCGCGATGCAGCTGAGCGCGACGAATGATTTGCCGCGCTCAGGTGAGAAGGCGTCAAGCGTCGCGATCGCCCAGGAATATTTCGACTCTGCGATTGCGTGCGCGTCCCGCTTCGGTGTCATTACTGGCGATGGGCTCGCGCGCCCCGCGGCCATCAATCGAGAACCGGTTGGCCGCTACTCCGCGCGTGACCAGGTAGTCGCGGATTGAATCGGCGCGCTGCAATGACAGCGGCTCATTGACCGAAGCGGAGCCGGTCGAGTCGGTGTGGCCGACGATCGTGATGGTGCTGCTCGGATTCTGCTGAAGCGACTGTGCGAAGTTATCCAACACAGGCCGGGAGCCAGGTTTAATCGCGGCTTGGCCGGAGTCAAACCATATGTCCCCTGGCACGTGGATCTGCAGCCGGTTGTCCGCCGTGCGCGTGACTTCAACCCCAGTCCCCTGTGTCTGTTGCTGAATCTGCTTCTGTTGAGACTCCATGCGCTTGTTCCACACGTAGCCACCGAGTGCGCCGGCTGCGGCACCGATCGCCGCCCCGGCCGCTGCGCCGCGGCCTCGGTTGCTGTCGTTCCCTATCGCGCCGATGGCGGCGCCGGCTGCCGCGCCAACGCCAGCGCCGGTTGCCGTACGACGCTGCTGATCGTCCATCGATTCACACGCGCTCAAGGTAAAGATGGCCAGCACGGCCGAAGCTGTTAATGCCATTATTGTTCGCATGATCTCTCCTGATTCGGTTGTCATCCCAAGCCCAAAAGCAAACGCGATGCCCAGGTTGCCACCGCCCGTCTAGCGGTGCCGCGTACGCGCAAGCGCCGCCCCCTGCACCAACGCATTGAGTTTGCGCAGTGCGATCTCGCGGTTCATAGGCGCCATCCCGCAATTTGTGCATGGCAGCAAGCGTTGCTGCGGCACGTAAGCGAGTGCCTTCTCGATCACATTCGCAACCTGCTCCGGTGTCTCGACGTCATCCGAAGCCACATCGATAACGCCGACCAGTACATCCTTGTTGACCAGAAGCCGCATTAATTCCGCGGGCACGTGTGAGTTGGCGCATTCGAGCGAAACCTGTTTGATCGAGCTGCGCGCCAGTGCCGGAAAGATTTGCTCGTACTGCCGCCATTCCTCACCAAGGCTCTTCTTCCAGTCGATATTGGCCTGGATGCCATAGCCGTAGCAGATGTGAACCGCGGTCGTGCAAGTCAGCCCCGCCGCTGCGCGCTCGAGCGCTGCGATGCCCCACTCGTTGACCTCGGCTGGATAAACATTGAACGCCGGCTCGTCGAACTGGATGACGTCGACACCGTCGGTCTGCAGCGCACGCGCTTCTTGGTTCAGCAGATCGGCGAACGCCATTGCCATCGAGCGACGATCGCCGTAGAAGCGATCGGCCACGGTATCAACGATCGTCAGCGGGCCTGGCAGCGTGATTTTGAGTTTTTTCTTCGTGTGTGCACGCGCCAACGTTGCTTCCGTTCGGTGCACGCGCGAACGTAGAGTCAGCGGGCCGGTCACTTGCGGCACCATCGCTTCATAGCGGTTATCGCGTATCCCCATCTTGACTTTGTGTTCGAAGTCGATGCCAGCCACCGCTTCTAGAAAGCCGTGTACGAAATGTTGTCGCGATTGTTCGCCGTCGGTGACGATGTCCAACCCCGCGTCTTCCTGTTCCTTCAGCACCAGCACCGTCGCGTCGCGCTTGGCCGCTGCGAGCTCCGCGCCTTGAGTTTTCCACTGCGGCCAGAGCTTTTGCGTCTCAGCGAGCCAGAACGGTTTTGGCAAACTCCCCGCGATCGTCGTTTCGAACATAACCCCTCCGTGGCACACACGCCGTCATATATAGTCAGTCGACTTTGGTCGACACAATAACCTTGGCGCCCGTAATTCGATGAACGCTCCGGTATCGGAAAAAATCCGCACTCGTCTGCGAGCCGCCGGTCAGCGGTTTCATGCCAATGACAGTATTGCCGCTCACATAGAGCCTGGCGAACTGCCGCAATTGCAGGACGAAGTCGAGCAGAAGGTGCTCGCCGTGCTGCAGAGTCTGGTGATCGATACCGAAGGCGACCACAACACGCGAGGCACCGCGCGCCGAATTGCGCGCATGTATCTGGGCGAAGTGTTCCGCGGCCGCTACACCGCCAAGCCGCACATGACCGAATTCCCGAACGTCGAGCAACTCAACGAGCTAATGATCATCGGCCCGATCACGATACGCAGTGCGTGCTCGCACCACTTGTGCCCGATTCTCGGCAAGCTGTGGATCGGCGTCTTGCCCAATGAGGATTCGAATCTGATCGGCCTATCGAAATATTCGCGGCTCGCGGACTGGGTGATGAGCCGGCCGCAGATTCAGGAAGAAGCGGTCACGCATCTCGCCGATTTGTTGCAGGCCTCGATGAATCCTGACGGGCTTGCGCTCGTGATGGAAGCCGATCACTTCTGCATGCAGTGGCGCGGCGTCAAGGATAACGACTCGAAGATGATCAACAGCGTGATGCGCGGGTCTTTCCTGAAAGATCCAAACCTGCGCGCCGAGTTCTTGTCGCTGTTAAGAGACCGTCGCGGTTGATCTCTGCTAGCCGCCGCGCGCTGCTCGGCGATAGTCCCACGGTGGAACAGCGTCGCTGAACGACCATAAGCCGGCGTGGGCCGAGCGTGCCTCGCTTTCGGCGCGCGCATACCGCTCGCGATCGGCCGGGCGCTGCTCATGTGCATATTTGATGTAGTGCCATGCATAGCCGCGCCGGATTTGTTCGAGCCCTACGTCGACGCCGTCGACGACCACACGACAGACCGCACGCCCGTAGCGATCGACCTTCGGGCAATCGGCGCGCGCGACCCGGCCGTGCGCGAGCGCCGCCAGCGACTGACGCGCGCGTTGTCCGTGCGGTTGCGTGCGCTCCGGTGCATCGATGCCGTCGAGCCTAATCCGATGCTGCGTTTTGCTCGCGTCGAGCAAAGTCAATGTGTCGCCGTCGGCAACGCCGACCACAGTACCCTGCCATTCGGCCGCGGTCGCGCTCAATGGCAGTGCCAGCGCGAGCAGTATCGCGCGAAGGAATTGCAGAAGCGTCATGACGGTTCCTTGGAGGTGTGCTAATCCTAGGAACGAGTGCATGCGCGAAATGGCTGGAAAGAGGCGCTGCACGCCGGCAATTCGAGCTCAGCGAATGCGCGGCTAAGATGGTCGTTATCAGATACGCGAACCGAGGCGCGATGAAAAAGTCGGCGACTGTAACGATTTCGGTGTTGTTAGCCGCGCTGAGCGCGTGTTCGGTTTTTCAAGACGGCCCGACAGCGGTGGCGGAACTGGAGGCGACCAAGGGCAACGCGGTCTGGGGCAAGGTAAGTTTTGTGCAGGTGGCAGGCAAGGTGATCGTGCGCGCCGATGTGCGCGGGCTGCGGCCAAGCGCGCAGTTCGGGTTTCACGTGCACGAAAAGGGCGATTGCAGTTCGCTCGATGGCATGGCGGCCGGCGGACACTTCAACCCGACCGCTAAGCCGCACGCGCACTACAGCGTGGCCGAACGGCACGCGAGCGATTTAGCGAGCCTGAGGTCCGATGCCGAAGGCGTGGCGGTGTACGCATTCGAAACGAATCTTCTGAGCGTGACACCAGGGCCTACGTCGGTCGTTGGCCGCGCCATCATCGTTCATGCGGAGCCCGACGACTACCGCGCACAACCGACAGGCAACTCGGGCGCGCGTATCGCCTGCGGATTGATACGCGCGGTTTAGCGGGTTAGTGCCGCGTCAGCAACTCGGCGTAGCGATTCACACTGATATTGCCGCCGCTCAAAATCACGCCCACTTTCTTATTACTGACATCGATCACGCCTTCAAGCACAGCTGCCGCTGCCAGACAACCAGTCGGTTCCACTACCATCTTCATGCGCTCGGCAAAAAAGCGCATCGTGGAAACGAGCTGTCCGTCGGTCACCGTCATTACATCGTCGACCAGCGCTTGAATCACCGGAAACGTAAAGTGTCCGGGTGCCTGCGTCTGCGCACCATCGGCAATCGTCTTCGGAACTTCGATGTGAACGATCTCACCACGGCGCAGCGACTGTTGCACGTCGTTGCCGGCCGCGGGCTCAACCCCGATCACGCGACACAGCGGAAGCGCATGCTTGGCGGCGACGGCGCAGCCGGAAATCAATCCGCCCCCGCCGACGCAGACGAGCAAGACGTCGAGGGGGCCGGCGTCTTCGATCAACTCCAGCACCGCCGTACCCTGGCCGGCCATTACGTGCGGATGATCGAACGGCGGGATCAACGTCATGCCGCGCTCGTTTGCCAGTTTTCGTCCGATCGCTTCGCGGTCTTCCTTGTAGCGGTCGTATAACTGCACCTCGGCTCCATAACCTCTCGTCGCATCGATCTTCATCTGCGGCGCATCGGTCGGCATCAAGATCGTCGCCGGCATGCCAATCAAGCGCGCAGACAGGGCTACCGCCTGCGCGTGATTGCCCGACGAAAATGCCACGACACCGCTCTTGCGCTGCTCCGGCGTGAACTGCGACAGCGCGTTATAGGCACCGCGGAACTTGAACGCCCCCATCCGCTGTAGGTTTTCGCATTTGAAAAACAACTGCGCACCGGTGCGCTCGTTAGCGGTGTGCGAAGTCGCCACCGGCGTTCGGTGCGCCACGCCGGCCAG